>JAGROK010000132.1 GCA_020440285.1 Chlamydiia bacterium
ACGGCTTCAAGTTAGTTTTCGAAAATTGACATGCAGGAGGGGCCCGCTCAGGGTTTTACCCGGGCCCCCGACTAAAAGGCAATTTGCGTTTCTAAATTGAAGCTCAATGGGGGCGGCAGGGGGCCATGCCAAAGGACATGGCAGCCCGACGCATTATAAAGTAGAATCCTCAAGAGGAAAAAATGTCTTCAAAATTAAAAGCTTCTTACCACCACTTTTAGTTGCACCCATCAGTGCATATAAGGTTGACACATATGTGGATGGTTTTTTATGATGGGCGGAAAATAAATTGTGGAACTATACCGATCATGTTTCAACACTTGGTTTTCTCATGCTCTAGCGCCCCGCTCGTGGCACCTGTCTCTTCTTTTGATAGGGTTAAAGCTCACCAAGGTTTAAAGCATGGTTGGGATGTGATTTCAAATCATCGGGCCTCAAAATCTTCCACTTCTTCGACATCCAGGCAGAAGACGAAACGTCTTCTTGCTTCGTGATGGCTTCCATTTCACTAAATAAGAGGTCAGAATGAATCAAGTAAGAGAACACTGGACAGGACGTATTGGCTTTTTAATGGCCGCCATTGGGTCGGCCATCGGTCTTGGCATCCTCTGGAAATTCCCTTACACGGTTGGGGAAAATGGAGGAGGGCTCTTTCTCCTTTCCTATTTGATTTGCTTAGTCATTGTTGGGATTCCAGTTTTCATTGCTGAGGTGATCCTAGGACGGAGTAGCCAAAGGGCAGCTGTTGGGGCGTATGAGCACCATGATCCGAAAAAGGGGGGATGGAAGGTTGTCGGTTGGTTTGGGGTTTTAGCATCGTTCTTGATCATGTCATTTTACAGCGTGATTGCAGGGTGGGGGATGAGCTATATCTTGACATCGCTGAATGGGTTTTACCAAAACCTTAGTGGCACAGAGGTGGCTGAGGTTTACAGTACATTGATTCACTCAGGAGATATCTCCCTTTTATGGCATCTTATCTTCACGGTCATCACAGTTGTGATTGTTCTATCTGGGGTTCGGAAAGGGATCGAGCGGTGGGCAAAGATCATGACCAAGATTTTACTGATTCTTTTGGTCCTCCTTTTTCTTTATACACTGACCCTCGATGGGTTTGGAAGGGCGGTGGAGTTCATCTTTCATCCTAATCCGGCCGATTTTAAGTTGACCAGTGTGATTGAGGCTTTAGGACTTGCTTTTTGGACCTTAAGTATTGGGCAGGGGATTATGATCAGTTATGGGAGCTACATGAAACGCTCCGATAGCATTGTTCAGATGTGTGGGATTGTTGCTTTTTCTGTGATCGTCGTGGCGATTTTAGCGGCTCTTGTAATTTTCCCCGTCGTCTTTACCTTTAATCTTCCTCCTCAGGCAGGGCCGGGGCTCATTTTTCAAACCCTTCCCTATTTGTTTGCGCAGCTTCCAGGTTCTCTTGTATTGAGTACGATGTTTTTCACCCTTTTTGTCTTTACAGCGCTTACCTCTGCCATTCCTTTGATCGAGGTGGTGGCAACTAACATTATGGAACTGAAAGGGATTCCTCGAAAAAAGGCAGCACTTTTTGTCGGATCAGCCACGTTTTTATTTGGGATCCCTAGCGCCTTTGCTCATTCAAACGTTATTTTTCCCGATTGGGAAGCGATTTATGGGATGGATTTTTTAAAGACGATTGATAGTTTTGTCTCCATTTGGGTGATCCCGATTGGGGGCCTTTTAAGTGCCATTTTTGTGGGATGGGTGATGGATAGAAAAGTGGCTCGTAGTGAGTTTGTTTTTGGAACGAAGGTCTCTTTTCTCTACCGTCCTTGGCGGTTTTTTATGCGATGGATCGTCCCTCTAACCATTTTGATCATCATCATACAGAAGAGCGGCCTTTATGACTTCGATCAATTGATTATGAGGGGATCATGACGCAGACTCGAGAACATTGGGGCTCACGCCTCGGTTTTATTCTTGCTGCTGTTGGGTCGGCGATCGGGCTTGGGGTCCTCTGGAAGTTTCCCTATACGGTAGGAAAAAATGGGGGAGGACTTTTCCTTTTTTCTTACTTTATATGTATCATTATCATTGGGATTCCTGTTTTAATTGGAGAGCTTTTGCTAGGGAGGAAGAGTCAAAGGGCGGCTGTTGGAGCTTTTTCAACCCTTGCTAAGCCCCCTTCTCGCTGGAATATAGCGGGGTGGCTTGGAGTTTTCTCTTCGTTTCTGATTATGTCGTTTTATAGTGTCATTGCAGGGTGGGGGATGAGCTACATTTTGATGTCGCTCGTTGGCCTCTACCAGAAGCTTTCTCCAGAAGATGTTCCTTTGGTTTTTGAA
This sequence comes from Chlamydiia bacterium, assembly GCA_020440285.1. Lineage (GTDB taxonomy): Bacteria > Chlamydiota > Chlamydiia > Chlamydiales > Simkaniaceae > Neptunichlamydia. The sequence continues at coordinate 2,319 of JAGROK010000132.1, forward strand.
AAGCTTTCTAAATCGGGAAGCATTACGCTATTTTGGCACTTTCTTTTTACCCTGATCACTATGAGCATTGTTTTAACAGGGGTTCGAAAGGGGATTGAGTTTTGGTCTAAGTTAATGACTCGAGCTCTCTTCGTCATTTTAATCGCCCTTTTTTGTTATAGCATGACCCTTGATGGGTTTGATCAGGCTCTTCGCTTTATTTTTTATCCCAACGTGGAGCAGTTCCACTTTTCAAGTATTTTGGAGGCTTTAGGCCTTGCATTTTTTACTTTGAGCCTTGGGCAGGGGATTATGATCAGCTATGGAAGCTATATGCGAAAAGGGGAAAACATTCCTCAGATGGCATGTGTGATCGGTTTTTCTGTAATATTCGTTGCAATTTTAGCTGCGATGACAATCTTTCCTGTCATCTTTACTTTTGGACTTGATCCGGAGCAAGGATCGGGACTTATTTTTAAAACCCTTCCCTATTTATTTGCACAACTTCCTGGGTCTTTGGTGATTTCAACGGTGTTTTTCACCCTTTTTGTCTTTACAGCGCTTACCTCTGCAATCCCTTTTATTGAGGTGGTGGCGACGAACATTATGGAACTGGCACGCTGGCCTAGGAAAAAAGCGGCTTTCGTTGTTGCGGCAGGGACATTTCTTTTTGGAATTCCAAGTGCTTTGGCCTTTTCTCATGGTCTCTTCCCAAGTTGGGAAAAGGTGTATGGGGATAACTTTTTAGATACGATCAATCAGTTTGTTTCAAATTGGATGATTCCGATTGGAGGACTTCTTACCTCTCTTTTTATTGGATGGGGGCTGAAAAGGGAGTTTTCCAGGGGAGAATTTCCCCTTGGAAAGGGATGGGAAAGGATTTATCGAGGGTGGCATTTTTTCATGAAATGGATCATTCCCTTGACAATTTTTTTCATAATCCTGCAAAAAAGTGGGATTATTCATTTTGATGGAGATCACCATGGTTCTTACCCCGTCGAGCATGATGCCCCTAGGGACAAAGGCTCCTGATTTTAAACTTATCGATGTGACTTTCAATGAAGAGGTCTCTTTAAAGGAAATCCAATCTGATATTGGAACAGTTATTATGTTTATTTGTAACCACTGCCCTTACGTGAAACATATTCAGGAGATGATGGTGGCTCTTGCAAGAGATTATATCATGAAAGGGATCACATTTGCTGCGATTAACTCTAATGATATTCACGAGTATCCCGAAGATAGCCCTGAAGAAATGAAAAAGTTGGCGCTAGAGCTCGACTTTCCCTTCCCCTACCTTTTTGATGAAACTCAAAGGGTGGCTCGGAGTTATGGAGCTGCATGTACTCCCGATTTTTTTGTTTTTGATGGCGATCTTGAGTGTGTATACCGGGGGCAATTTGATGATTCCCGCCCTGGAAATCATCTTCCTGTAACGGGAAAAGATCTTGCTGAGGCTCTTGATTGCTTGATTATGGGGAAAGAAATGACCCTCGATCAACACCCCAGTATTGGATGCAATATCAAGTGGATGAAACCGATTGCAAAATAATTTTTATGTGTTGTTTAGATTGAGCTAGATCGTTATAATTCCCATAATTTATAAATAAAAGAGAGTTTATTATGGGAATACAAGCCCTACCAGGTCAATGCGTTAGGTCTTGCGCTCAAGATCTAGCCGTTCCTTTTCAGGAAATTCAGGAATCTCTTCCCCAGATTCTATCAGAAGCGGCTCAAGCGGCGGGAGGGTCGATTGCGATTAGTCTAGTCGTCGATATTCCCAAGCAAGGAGACAAAGTTCCTCTATCTGAGCTTCAAAAAAGACAGATCTCGATTGAGGGAATTGACAAAGACGAAGAAGGGTTTGCTTCAATCGAGTCCCTTGCTAAAAAAAATATTATCATTGGGCCAGAAAAAGATCTTGCTTTTTGGAATTGGGACCTTAAAGAGATTCAGATTTCTTATTCGAGCTATGGGGATCATGAAGAGTTTGAAAAGATCGATTATCAGATCTTGAATATCCTCTTTGAAATGTATAACGCCTGCCATACGAAAAAATTCTTGGCTCTTCGCTCGTTAAATAAAGAAAACTATGTGCGCGCTTTTGAAAAGGTTGAATGGGAAACGGTGTGGCGAACAGCTTCTAGTTTAGAAACGATGGCAAAAGTAGGGAGATTTGACCCCGGCTTAAATATCTTTAAGTGTCTCTATCAAGATGAAGAATTGAACTATCTCTACCAACAACTTAATGGGCATTCTTTTGATATCGCTCGTCAGTATGATCGCCTTTGCCCCAGTATTTTTAACCGAGCCTATCGTGGAACATGGGCAACTCCTTTTAATGAAACAAACAAGGTCGATCAAATCGTTCGAGATCATCTGGTAAAAATCTTAAATGGCCACCTCTGGGCGATTCATTATGACAATCACTCTGAGCTTAAAAAAGAGATGGCAATTGTTCAAGAAGGGGTAAAAGGTAAGGAGAAGTGGGCTGAGCTGGTCATGAAGAACTTGGTCTTTTTCCAAAAAAAGTATCAAAGCTATGTTCAAAGGGAAAAGCCGAGAGTAGTGGTTCACATCTTAACTCTCTCTGAGCCCAAAAGTCTTCTAGCTTCTTTGCTAGGAAACTAAATGCCCAGAGTTCGCGTTAAACCCGGAGTGCGACCTATTTTTCCCTTTATCATCCACATAAATAGGCAATCTTTTTTACATCGAAACTCGGACAGCTCCCAGCGGAGCTGCCCATCATTTCGATGAAAAAAATCTCACCTATTTATGCAGCCCTAAAGGGAAAAATAGGTCGCACTCCGGGTTAAATAATCTCGAAATCCCTTTTGAGGAAGGCGATGACGAGATATTCAAATTCTTCTGGGTCCTCGATGAGGGGGAGGAAGATCTTTTTTTCAGCAAGTTTTTTTCCAAGTTGCCTTTTGGCATGGAGGGTGATTTTCTCAAACTTGAGAAGGATGAATTTATTTTCAGAAGCGAAGATGCGGATTCGGTTGAGGTGATAGAGCCATTTTGCCTGAGGGGGAAGGGGGCCAAAGCGATCGATCAGCTCGTCGAATAGGGCATGGATCTCTTCATTGTTTGTAGTTTCTCCAAGGCGGTGGTAGATTTCCATCCGGATATTTGTCTCTTCGATATAGTGAGCGGGGAGGTTAGCATTATAGGAAAACTCCATCCTGGTATCGAAGAATGTGGGGGAGAGCTCTTTTTTTAACGTATCGATGGTTCGCTTAAGGAGTTTGCAATAAAAATGGAAGCCAATAGCAGAGATGTTTCCAGATTGTTTTATCCCAAGCATATCGCCAGCCCCTCTAATTTCTAGATCTTTCATAGCTAGTTTCATCCCGCCTCCAAAGCCAGAGGTTTCGACTAAAGCCTGAAGCCGCTTTCTTGAGATTTCATGAAGCTCTCGGTTTTTAGGGACGAGAAAGTAAGCGTAGGCGGGGCGATTCCATCTTCCAACCCGTCCTCGCAATTGATAGAGATCGGCCATTCCAAAGGCGTCGGATCGATCGATTAAGATGGTATTGGCATTGGGGATATCGATTCCATTTTCTACAATTGTGGTGGCGACAAGGATATCGATTTCATGCTTTTTAAATTGGTGGAAGATGATGTCGAGCTCTTCAGGGGGCATTTGTCCATGTCCCACTGCGATGCGGGCGTTTGGAATAAGGGCTCGAAGCTCCTCCGCAATCTTATAGATGGTTTCAACCCGATTATGGATAAAGTAGGCTTGACCATCTCGGGCGAGCTCTCTAAGGAGGGCATTTTTAATCACCTCTCCATCCCGCTCGGCTAAGATCGTTTTAATGGGGAGACGATCTTGTGGAGGGGTATTGATGACCGACATGTCACGGGCACCGATGAGAGAGAAATAGAGGGTGCGTGGAATGGGGGTTGCTGAAAGGGTGAGGCAATCAACCCCTATTTTTGCTTTTTTTAAGTGCTCTTTTGCCCGCACTCCAAATCGTTGCTCCTCATCGATAATGATCAGTCCAAGATCTCTAAAGGTCACATCTTGACTGATGATCCGATGGGTTCCAATTAAAATATCGACAGATCCTCTAGCAACACCTTCTAAGGTTTTCTTCACCTCTTTGGGTTTAACGAAGCGAGACGCAACCCCTATGGTAACAGGGAAATCTGCCATCCTTTCTTTAAAGGTTTCATAATGTTGCATGGCTAAAACAGTTGTGGGAACGAGGACAGCAACCTGTTTTTTCCCATCGTATGCAGCTTTAAAAGCAGCTCGCATCGCCACCTCGGTTTTCCCATATCCGACATCGCCACAAACGAGTCGATCCATCGCTTTTTTCGACTCCATATCCTCTTTAATAGCAGCAATGGCGTTTAGTTGATCTTCGGTTTCAGCAAAGGGGAATTCTTCCTCGAAAAGGAACAGATCGTCAGAGCCTTTAGGAAAGGTAAAGCCCCCTTTAGCTTCTCTGCTTGCTTGCATTTGAAGGAGATCTTTAGCATAGCCAATGATTGCTTTCTGCGCGTTTGCTTTTGCTTGCTGCCACTTCTTTGTCCCTAGCACATTAAGAGTTGGGACCTCTTCTTTTGTTCCGATATAGCGACTGATTAAATGGGACTGGGAAAGGGGAACATAGAGGCGACTATTTCCTGAGTATTCAATGAGGAGAAACTCTTCGTCCTCTCCTCGATGATTTTTCTGCTTTTCAATTCCTAAAAATTTCCCAATTCCATTATGGAAGTGGACGACGAGGTCTCCCTTTTCAAGGGCGTGAAATTCAGCCGCAGGGGTGTGGTAGGTGTTTCTCCATTTTTGCCTTGAAACTTTATACCGCTTGGTGAGCTCAGCGTAAGGGAAAAGGGCAAGAGAGGCATCGGCTAAGACAAAACCACTTGAAAGGTATCCCCTTAAAAACTCTTTGGGAAGGGGAAGGTGGCTTTGATCGATCTTTTCCTTTACCCCTTTTTCTTCTGCTTCAGAAGAGGTGATAAAGGAAATGGGAATCCCTTTTTTGAGGAGAGCTTCTAATCTTTTTTCCTCTTCGCACTCTTCCCAAAAGTAATCCTTGATCGAAATAAATGGGTGGGGAACTTTTTTTGCAGAAATGGAAACATCGCAGATTTCTAATCTTTCTGTAGAAGGCCTTTCTTCCTCTTGCATCATCTCTTCCAAAGGGTGTTTGGTGCAGTACACTTTTTGCAGCGGCTCTGCGATGTGCATGAGCTCTTTTAAAGAGATGAAATAAGAGGAGCGAGCGCCAGGAAGGTCTCTCAGTGTGACATACCGATCTTCAATCGCGAGGAGATCATCAAAGATGACGACGGTGTCTGCCCCTAAGTAATCGAGAAGGGTGACATTTCCCCCCTCTTTAAGGAGGGAAAATTCATCAGCAGGAGGGATAACAATCGCATCTACTTTCCCAGTTGATTTTTGAGAGATTGGGTCATAGGTCCGGATTTGATCAACTTCATCGCCGAAAAAATCAATCCGATAAGGATCAAAACTTGAGAGGGGAAAAAGGTCTAAAATCCCTCCACGCAATGCAAATTGTCCCTTGTCTGCAGCGACCCCTTCGCGCCGATATCCTAGATCATGAAGGAGCTCTGGAAGAAGATCGAAGGGGAGCTCGTCCCCTTTTTTAATCTCAAGGACTTTACTTTTTAAAAGAGAGGGGGGACAGACTTTTTGCAAAACTCCTTGTAGAGGGGTGAGAACAATGCTTTTTTTCTTACTTGTGCAAAGGAAGTGGAGGATTTCAAAACGTTTCCCTAGGATGTCGGGGCTGGGGGTAATCTCTTCTCCTGGAAGGGTTTCCCACGAAGGAAAAGATAAGGGAGCCTCTTTGGAAAAAAAGCAGAGGTCATCATATAGGCGAGTTTCTCTTTCCCCCCCTGTAATAATGAGAACGTTTTTTTCTGCAAGCTCTAGAAGTAAAAGGGCAAGGATTGCTTTAGGAGCATCCCAGAGCTTTTCGAAGAGAAGAGACTCTTTTTGTTTAAGGATCTCTGAAAGTGCTTTTATCGATGGAACTGTTTTAATCGCATCTAGCATAGGATTGATCTTATCATGAGAGGGGGTTTGATTTGAAAAAAAATCTCATTCCCTTTTCTAAAAAAGGAAAATTATGTTAAAATCAGTGGGAAGTGACCAGCTCACTTCCTCCTGGAGGGACGTAGCCCTTCGGAGGTATACATTTTATTTCTTGTTGTATAT
>JAGROK010000133.1 GCA_020440285.1 Chlamydiia bacterium
ATCCTCGCTCAGGAGCAGTGATGCCCCTCATCCACTTTCTCAAAGCCAAAGTTAATCTCATCCGTATTCCCACCCCCCTTCTCAAACTTACTGGCGACCCTTCCCTTCTAGGAGATGAAAATAAAGAGGCTCGCTCAACCTTCATTGCAAATCATGATTTGATTGAGTTTTTTAAAGAATATCCCCCTACAATTCCCCTCCAAGAGCTGATTTCATATCTTGCTCCCCTCCTTCCCCGCTTTTATTCAATTGCCTCATCCCCCCTTGTCTCTCCCCATACCATCGACCTACTCGTTTCCACCTTTACATACACCCATGGAGAGAAAGAAAGGCAAGGACTTGGCTCCCATTTTCTTTGCAGCGCAGCTCACCTGTATGAGACCCCTATCTACACCTACCTCCAACCCACCTCACACTTTATCCTTCCCCAAGATCTTTCAGCTCCAATCATCATGGTGGGGCCAGGAACAGGAGTTGCCCCCTACCGCGCCTTTCTCCAAGAAAGAGAGCAAACAAAAGCCACAGGAAAAAACTGGCTTTTCTTCGGAGAACGCAATAAGGAAACCGATTACTACTACGAATCCTACCTCTCTTCTTTAGAGAAAAAAGGGCTCCTTCAACTTGACCTAGCCTTTTCCCGCGATCAAAAAGAGAAGATTTACGTTCAACATCTCCTTGAAAAGAGGGGAAGTGACCTTTGGAAGCTCATAAATGAAGGGAGCTACATTTACATCTGCGGCGATGCTCGCCACATGGCAAAAGATGTCACCTCTGCAATTTCCTCCATCATAGAAACCCACGGAAATGAAGATCCTAAAGCCTATCTTAAAATGCTCCGCCAAGAAAAGCGCCTTCTCCTCGATGTCTACTGAAAAGCTAACTTAGCTATGTATCGGCTAACTTTCTAGAAAATCAGAAATATCAATGATTCGATAAAAGTAGCTACTCGTGGATAGGTTCGAAGTCACACCACTGAGATGAAAGAGAACCGGAATAGTCGCAAATCCTCTCGGCACTTTGAGTACACGCAATTTTTCTTCCATCTGAGAAATCACATCAACGCCAAATTCTTTCCGCTTAAATTTAAACTCGGAAGCAAAAAGGTTTTTTGTAGTGGTTTGAATGAGATAGTCAATTTGACACCCTGATTTGGTTGTTGTTTTAAATTGTCTAAAGGGACCATTTGCAACGACATCTGCAGGGTTTATCCCAATGGCCTTAAGGAGGATCTTTTTATTTTGCAAAAGTAACAGCTCTAGTTGTAGCCCTATATGCGCTTCGAATCCTGGCATGTTTGAGAGTGGGGCATTTTGAAAACCTCCTAAATCGATTTTGCTCCGCTGAGGGCTTATCATTTTAAGATAAAACCGCATGTAAGGATCGCAAATACGATAGAGACTTTGCTTAAGTGGCTTGGTTGTTTTAAATGACCAGAGCTCTTGTTTTTCAACAAAACCTGCGGTGACCAAATGGTCCATGAGAGTGCTTAAGGTTCCACTTGGAGGAAAGGCAATAGTCTTGCGGACGGAGGCAAGTGTTTGCATTCCATCTTTAAGACTACAAAGGATCTTTTTGTACGAAGAACCTTTCCCATTGAATAAGTCGTGAAAAATACGATCAAACTCTAAAACAAGCAAGCCATCTTTTTCAAAACAGAGCGCTTTGATGAAATCATCTGCACTTTGGCCGGGACTTATTTGTTCTAAATACCATGGGATTCCACCCAAAATGCTGAGGAGCTTATACGCATCATAATCGGAACCTTGGAACCCAGAAGCCTTGAGCAACTGATAGCTCTCTGGGATAGATAAAGGCTCAAGGGTAATCGTAAGGTTAACTCGACCAAAAAATGCTGTGCTTTTCAGAATATTTTCCTCAATCCATGTCGATACAGAACCACATAAAAAAGTTGTAATGCGAAATTTTTGCTTATCCCACCAATCTTTCAGCTTAGGGACAAAACTTGGATCATGGGAGCCCATCCAAGAAATTTCGTCTAGCACAATGATATCTCCCGACTGAATATGCTGACTCAGGGTATCAAAAGCATCGGTCCAATTGGTAAAGGTAAACGGGGGAAGGTTTAATTGAGAGGCAAGTTGCTTTCCAAAGTGGTCCCGCAGGCTTTGATCGTCCATTCCTCCTTCTGGGGCAAGTCCTGCAAAGTCCCACAACCTCCCCTGCGCCTGCAAAGATGCAAAGAAATGGATAAGACGACTTTTTCCTATTCTACGCCTTCCCTTAATCACGACAAGGCTGGGCCCATTTTTCTTGTGCACAGCGGATATCCGCTCTAGCTCTTTTTTACGACCAATAAACGTAGACAGCTTCAATGGAATACCCTTTGCTCATTTCTACACTAATTTTAAAACGAGCAGTTTTTGAAGTCAATAAAAATTGCTCAAAACGCTTATTTTGCAATAATGAGCATATTTTTTAGGTATCTATCTTAATATAAAAGGGTTAAAAAAAACGCTGTGGCGTCCGCCCGTTATTTTATCTAAGGAGGACAACGATGAACTTTTTCATAGGGAAAGCTAAAGCAGCGAAGTGTAATTGATGACACGCCCTAATTAGAATAGGCCGTCAGGATGCAGTAGCACATCATCCCCTCTCCGCGGCCAAAGGAGGTGAGACCATCTCCTGAGGTAAAGGTGATCCCCACTTGCTCGATCTTAACTGAAAGGGCCTCTGCAACGCTTCGTCGAATGTCATCGGCTCGCTTTTGAAACTTGGGCCTCTTTCCCTCGATTGTCAGGGCGACGTGCTCGATGGTTTGCCCTTCTAGTGTTTCGAGGGCTCGGTCTAGAAAAACCCGGCTGTCGGTCACCCCTTGGTTTCGACAAAGGTCGATAGCAATGCCTCCTAGGATGGGAACATGGGTAAGGGAGGTGATCGCATTACAAATCGCATGGAAAACAACATCTCCATCAGAATCAGCGCACATTCCTGGAACTCCTCCAAAGGGAAGCCCTGCGATGATACACTTCTTGTCTGTTTCTTCTTCTAAAAAACGGTGACTGTCTTGTCCGATTCCTGTACGATACTTCATAAGTAAAAAGTATAGAGTTCCAAGCTGATTAGAGGCAAGATGAAAACGCTACATGTCTGTAATGTGAATTATGAGTGGGAGCTTGAGACGCGCTCTTTTTTAGGGCTTAAAGAGTCCTTTATGGTCCACCCTAATTTCTTGCAACTTCAGTTTCTCCCTTTTCTTTATGCAAATGATGGCGATGGTGTGGTAGTAACCCATTATCCTCTCTCCATTCCTCCTCACTTGAATATTCATTTATTCGAAGATCAGATTGAAGGATACGACTCGATCGAAACTTGGGGATGGTCGAAAGCTATTGAGAGGTGGACAAAGCTTCCTTATAGGGTGCCAGACCATCTTAGGGAAATGGCTTCTAAAGCGTTTGCGTTTACCCATAGCCCCCATCTTCCTGGAGCAAAGCTTCTCCATCATAAAAAAGAGGTTGATGAATGGCTTCTTTCGGGACCTTATCCAAAAGTTATTAAGACATGTTTTGGCTGTGCAGGACGGGGCAAATGGATCCTTCACAAAAAGGAAGATCTTCCCCACGTGGCTTATCAAGAGTTTGATAAAGGACACCTTTTGATTGGAGAGCCATGGGTTAAACGGGATATGGATTTCAGTACGCAATGGATCATTGGAGATGAAATCTCTTATCTAGGACCAACAGTGATGGAAAGTAATAAGTGGGGAAACTACACAAAAACATTCATTGGCAAAAAGATCCCTTTTTTAGCAGAGCATTTGGAACAGGCGCAGATTCCCCTCAGGCGCCTTTCTGAAATGGGTTTTCGAGGAAATGTTGGAATTGATGCAATGATTTATGAGGGAAAGCTCCATCCGATTGTTGAGATCAACACCCGCAAGACTATGGGATGGCTTGCTCTTAAACTAGGGAAAAGTATCGCTTACGAAGAGGGCGAAACAGGTCTTCTCCCAAACAATTTATTCATTGGGAAAAAAATTCTATTTCAGAAACAACTGAAGTTGTTATGATCAAAACATGAGTCTACTTAAAATCACAGGTGGGATCCCTTTAGAAGGATCTGTTAAAGCGGTAGGGGCAAAAAATGCGATCTCAAAAATGCTCGTGGCCTCTCTCCTTTCTGATAAAAAATGTATCTTTACCAATGTCCCAAATATCTCTGAAGTTGAAACCACGCTGAATCTTTGTAAAGAGATTGGGATGGAAGCAATTTGGGATCGAGACGAAGGGAGAATGGAAGTGATCACCAAAGAGATCAAATCTTCCTATATCCCCCTAAATTTTTCAGGGGCAAATCGAATTCCTATTCTCATGATGGGGGCTCTTTTAGGGAGAACGAAAGAAAATATCATTGTCCCTACGGTTGGTGGTTGCAAAATAGGAAAGCGCCCCGTTGATTTTCATATCATGGCTCTTGAAAAGTTAGGGGCTGTTGTCGAATACCGAACCATTAAAAATGAGAGGGCTTACTTCGCCCACTCTCCAGAGGGAATGCATGGGTCGATTATTGAACTTCCCTACCCTTCTGTGATGGCCACTGAAAATGCTATTCTTGCAGCATGTCGCGCCAAGGGGCGGACAACGATTCGAGGAGCTGCAATTGAACCTGAAGTGATGGACCTTATCCTCTTTTTGCAAAAACTTGGGGTTGTGATCTATGTCGATGTTGACCGTACCATTTATGTTCAAGAAACCACCACCTTTTACGAAGTTGAACATAAAATCTTAACCGATCGGATCGAAGCAGCTTGCTTTGGAATGGCAGCGATTGCCACAAGGGGACGGGTCTTTGTTGAGGGGGCAGAGCAACCCCATATGATTACCTTTCTCAATAAACTCCGTCAAATTAATGGAGGATTCTCCATTAAGGACAACGGGATCGAATTTTTCTATCAAGGTCCTTTAAAGGGAGGGCTTCATCTGCAAACAGATGTCCATCCTGGTTTTTTAACCGATTGGCAGCAACCGTTTGTTGTCCTTCTGACTCAAGCTTTGGGAAGCTCTGTCGTTCATGAAACGGTCTATGAAAACCGTTTTGGTTATGTTGACACCCTTTTAAAAATGGGGGCCCATGTTGAGCGCTTCACGCAGTGCCTTGGGGACCGCCCTTGCCGCTTTGCTTCTCAAAACTACCAACACAGTCTTATCGTAAAGGGGCCGACAGAATTTCGAGGAATGTCAATTCAGGTTCCCGACCTTCGGGCAGGCTTTGCTTACGTTATGGCAGCGCTCCTTGCTCCTGAAGAAAGCACCCTGTCAGGCCTTCCCTATCTTGATCGTGGCTATGAAAATCTTGAAGGAAAGCTTCAGTCTCTAGGAGCTCAGATTGAAAGGGTAAAAGCTCCAGAAGCTATTGCCATTGCTACTTAGGCAATTTTGCGCTATATTCTTTGCATGGAGTTATGGAGAAAAATTCAAAAAACCAATTTTACAAAGATTGAAGATCTTGCAGCTTTTTTGGAAATTGATCCTAAAAGAATTGCAACCTCTTCGTTCCCCTTAAACTTCCCTCGAAGACTTGCTGAAAAAGTTGAGAAGGGATCCTTAGATGACCCTATTCTTCAACAGTTTCTCCCCTCCCACTATGAATCTATGGAGACCGCTGGGTTTACAGCAAGCCCCATTTCCGATCACCTTTTTCAAAAAAGTCCCCTTCTTCTTCAAAAATATCAGGGACGCGTTCTTTTGATGCCAACAAGTGCCTGCGCTATGCACTGCCGTTTTTGCTTCAGACAAAACTATCCATATGAAACAGAAAAAGATTTTACAAAGGAACTACAGCTTATTAAGGAAGACCCTTCTATTTATGAAGTTATTCTCAGCGGAGGCGATCCCCTCTCCCTTTCTGACGAAAAGCTCTCACGCCTTGTCAAAGATCTCGAAAAAATCCCCCACCTTAAACTTCTCCGCTTCCATACCCGCTTCCCTATCGGGATCCCCGAGCGCATCACTCCAGCGTTTACCAATATCCTTAAAGAAACTTCCCTCCAACCGATTTTCATCTTGCATATCAATCATCCCAAAGAGATCGATGACCTTCTCTTGACTTCTCTAAAAAAGCTCCCCGTTCCCATCATGACACAGACAGTTCTTTTGCGAGGGATTAATGATGACACTACGACGCTAAAAACCCTCTTTTTAACCCTTGTCTCCAACGGGATTATTCCCTACTACCTCCATCAGCTTGACCGAATAACGCAAGCTGCTCACTTTGACGTCTCTATTAAAAAAGGGAAGGAGATCATCAAGGCCCTTCGAAGCATATTACCTGGATATGCCGTTCCAACCTATGTTCAAGAGATTCCTCATCAAGATTCAAAAACCCTGATCTAAAAATCGATGCGCCCCATTATTGTTATTCCTTCCAGAGATAGATTGCTCGTCTCAATGGTTTTAAGGTTAAGAATTTGTTCCCAAAAGTATTGGGTTTCATATCCAACCCTAAATTGAGTAGATAAACGATTAGGAATGAAGCACCACTCCCAATCTAAACCAACAAACATTTGAAGTGCGGGACGGACACGGCTTCCCTCTCCTGTATTCTTAACACGCGATACCACAATATTAAGATTACCCTCATCAACCGAAACTTCTGGACTTTCTGAAACAGTTTTTTGATCAAAATGTCCCCAAAGAAGGGCACCAGAAACCTCTCCAAAAATCCCTAGGCCCCATTTGAAATGCCATTTTCCATTTGCCGCAAAGTAAGGGCCAATCCCCCAAAAATCAATATCTGACTTTGAAAACTCATTTGGTGTTTGGATAGCCCCAATATTTGGAATAAGAATAGTCTGAGAATTCTCAAACCGATAAATAATTGTCTGATCAATCCACGCAACTTTCCCTCCAAATGACAGTCGAAGGCTCAATGAATTGCTCACATAAAATCTTCTTCCCCAATCAAAATCCAACGTATTAAACATTAAATCGTAGTCCACTTCAGCACGGTCTGAAACAACAATAATCCCTGCTTCACCCAGACGCTCAAAGTTAATCAGGTCATGATTTTGAGAGTGAAATGTTGTTTTAGGATGGTTATGAAAGTGAGTCCAATTGGCATAGAGATCCCACCCATCATAAGGAAGGGTATTCCCAAGCCCCAACTTAAATCCTGGACTAAATTCAAAGTCGATTTCTCTCGATTTAATCTCTATATTCCGACTTGACACATCTTGGACAAGGCTAAGATTGCCAATTGTATTCAGCTCCTCTTGGCGAGATTTCCAATAGATAAAATCACCCGTTACAAAAAGACCTGTATATCCTCTGCAGGGATGAGCAGATCGATTAGGAGGAGTTTCTGCAGAACTTTTCTCTTCTCCATACACAATCGAGAGACAGACCAAAAGCAAAACAGCCAATTTTTTCATCATCTTTTATCCTCACTTTAATAAAAGATTCTAGTGTCATAGAAATCAAAATATTATTCAACTTTATTATTACCGTCGCACTCCGGGATAGGGGGGTTACATCCGGTCCATTGTTTTAAGACCGAGGATATAAAGCCCTTGCTTAAGGATACGTGCGGTGAGTTCACAAAGAGCGAGACGACTACTTTCTTCTGAACTTCCTTCCACGCGGCAATCGCGAAAAAAAGCATGAAACTTTTCCGCTAAATCATAGAGATAATCGGAAAGACGATTGGGAAGAAGATCTCGATCCATCAGAGCGAGAGTTTCTCCAAACTGGCGCAGTTGCAATCCCAAAGCGATTTCTGTCTGATGCGTTAAGATAATTGGAGTGGTTGCCATGATCGCTTTGATATCTTTATTACACTTTCGCTTAATCCCTTGAATGCGAACATAGGAGTAAAGAAGATACGCAGCCGTATTCCCTTCGAAGTTGAGCATCCGATCATAACTGAAGATGTAATCTTTCACTCGATGGCAAGAAAGATCTGCATATTTAACCGCATCGACTCCAAGAATGTGAGAAAGTTCATCAAGCTCCTCTTCTGCTACATCTTGCAAACGCTCTTGAAGAAGAACTTTTGCACGGCGCACGGCTTCCTTAAGAAGATCAATGAGTTTTTCCGTTTCTCCCGAGCGGGTTTTAAACTTTTTCCCATCGGCTCCTAAAACCACTCCAAAAGGAACATGCTCTACTTGAACATGTCTTGGATCATAGATTTTTGCTTTCTCCGCTGCTTTAAAAACCATTTGGAAGTGAAGCTGTTGCCCTGCGTCGACAACATAAATAATCCGATCTGCTTTTTCTTCTCGTACACGTTGCATCAATGCTGCAGCATCGGTTGAGGAATAATTAAATCCTCCATCTGATTTCTGAAGGATCATTGGAATGTCATACCCTTCTAAGAAAATGCATTTTGCTCCATCAGAAATATCGACAATTCCCGACTTTTCATACTCTTCAACCACTTTTGCAAGGCGATCGTTATAAAAGGACTCTCCCCGCTCATTAAGTTTAACATCTAAAAACTGATAAATCTCAGAAAACCCTTTCCTAGAAATTTCACAAATCTTTTTCCATGCATCGAGAGCTTTTTTCTCTCCCCCCTGCAAACTCACAACTTGCATTTGTGAGCGCTTTTTAAATTCAGGATCAACGTCAAAAACCTTCTTTGACTCTCGATACCAATTCATTAAGGAAGAGAGATCTGTCTCTTTTTCTCCCGTGAGAATTTCTGGCTCTTTTTCTTTTAGATAGGTGATGAGCATCCCAAACTGGGTCCCCCAATCTCCAATATGGTTAAGACGAAGAACGTCATGTCCTAAAAACTCAAAAAGGCGTGCAAGGCTTTCTCCGATGATTGTCGAACGGAGGTGTCCAACGTGAAGCTCTTTAGCAACGTTTGGAGAAGAAAACTCTACAATGACTTTTTTCTTTTGTTTTAAAGGGGGAACTCCAAACCGATCATCGCTCGCAACCTTGGTGATTTCTTTAGAGAGATACTCTTTAGAAAGGGTGATATTAATAAAGCCTGGACCTGCAATCTCAAGCTTCTCGATCATCCCATCTTTTTCCCACTTTTGGGCAATCTCTTCAGCCACTTTCCGCGGGTTTGTTTTGAGGGCCTTTGCAAGCTTCATAGCCGAATTGCACTGGTAGTGGCCAAATTGAGGTTGAGTACTCTGGGTCACATCAGCTTCAAAAATTCCCTCAGGAAATAATTCCTTGATAATACCGTCTGCCTGCGCCTGAAGTTGGTCTGTCAAATTCTCCATAGGGGCTCTATCATGCTTCCCCCCTCGGTAATTGTCAAGAAATAGGTAATACCATGAACCTATCCCTAGAGCGACATACATTCACCAACTTATTTTTGATAAGTGGTATAACATTCAGGGGGAAAAATATCGGGGTTGAAGATAAAGATTTTTTCCGATAAAATGGGCTGACAAAATTGAATCAAGGAATCGCGAAATGGCTAACACTGTCATTACAAAAAGCCTGAAAGAGCTTTTGACTGACTATCTAAAAAAACACAAAAAGTCAGATCTATTAACCACTTACTTCTTTTTTCTCGAAAAGAAGTATAACATCCAGCCCGTCTTGTTTTTGAGAGAAAAAACGATTTATCAAAGTAAATCTGAGCTTTTAAAGAAGCTCGAAGATGAAGGGAAGCTCTGGAGAGAGACTGAAATCAAGATTCAGGTAGGCACTCAGTCGGTCAATGAAGCGACAAAGAAAATCTATATCTGCCCTTTCACTGGAAAAGTTTTTGGAGACAACACCCATCCCAACCCTCAAGATGCTATTTATGATTGGGTCTCTAAATGCCCCGAAAATAAGGAAAGAATTGATGGGATGAAGGTGAAACGATTTTTTGTTTCGGAAGATCCTGAGGTTATTAAAAACTACATCCAAAAGAGGCGAGAGCCCATTACGAAAATTGTCTTTTCGTCTGGTGTAACGGGAAAACTTTTTAATAGTAAAAAAGCTGTACTCGATGACTTTGAGAAGAATCAATTAAAAGATTTAGAGCTTGTTGATGTCCCTTCACAAAACCGTTATCAGATCGAAGAACACTTTCTTGCCTTTATCCAAGAGCAACTCGATGACACGAAGATTTCAGCTTTTGTCGATGCAATGAGTGCTTACAGTGAGTTTGAAACCCATGTCAATCGTTGGGTTGAAGAGAATCAGTAAATCCCCAGAAGAGATGGTGGAAATTGGGAGAGAGATTGGCAGACTCCTTCCCAAGGATTCCACTGTATGCTTGGAGGGGGAGCTAGGGGCGGGTAAAACAACACTTGTAAAAGGGATTGTGTCAGAAATAACCACCCTCCCTATCCATGAAGTCAATAGCCCAACGTTTACCTACTTGAATATCTATGAAGGGAGGAGCGCCGTTTATCATTTTGATTGCTATCGCCTCTCATCTGCTGAAGAGTTCCTGCAATTAGGCTTAGATGATTATTTCGGAGCCCTCTGTCTTATTGAATGGCCAAGTAGAATTTCTTCTCTTCTCCCAAATAAGCGGGTACACATTACGATCCACCATCTCGAGGGAGAAAGGAGAGAGGTTCAATATGAAGAATATTCCATTTAAAAAATCGGTGTTTCTCACCTCAGCCTTGAAAACCGAGGAACTCCCTGAGTCATCCCTTCCTGAAATTGCGATCGTAGGGAGATCTAATGTCGGAAAATCTTCTCTTATTAATCACTTGCTCCGCTCAAAAGCTGTTGCAAAAGTATCATCTCGACCTGGGAAAACAGAACGGATCAACTACTTCATCATTGATGATGCCCTTCTTCTTGTTGATCTACCGGGGTATGGATATGCAAAAACATCAAAAAGTGTGCAAGAAGAGTGGGGCGTTTGGATCGATCAATACCTTCACGGGCGAAAGCTCAGACTGATCCTCTTTTTATTGGATTCTCGTCGTGAGATCACCGACGAAGACAGGCAATTTATTGAGTGGGCAATCCATACTGAAACCCCTTTACTTTTAATTTTGACAAAAGGGGATAAGTTAACACAAAAAGAGCGCCACGCTTCCATAAAACGGATTGAAAACGAGAAAACCTTGAGAGGATTCCCTCCCCTGCTGTATTCTATAAAAGAAGGGAAGTGTAGAGAAGCGCTTATTCACGCAGTCAATAGGATGCTATGGGACTAGTCAACAAAGATACATTCATTTGCTTCGATTGTGAAGCGACAGGGCTAGACCCTCAAAAAGATCGAGTCATCGAAATCGCTGCTGCAAAGTTCACCTTTGATGAAATTTTAGATTCACAAGAAGACCTTATCAATCCAGGCATCCCCATTCCTCAACATACGATAGAAATTCACCATATCACCGATGAGATGGTTCAAGGAAAGCCAACGATTAACGAGATGATTAAAAAGTATCTAAGCTTTATTGGGGATCATATTGTGATCGGGCATGGAATTCCATTTGATCTAATGCTCCTTGACTCAGAGGCAAAACGGTGCAACTTAGCCTCTAATCTTATGAATCAAAAATATTTAGACACCCTTCGAATGGCTCGTTTATATGGAGAAAGCCCCACAAACTCTCTAGAAAGTCTCCGAAAACATTTTAATATTTTAGCCCATGGGGCGCACCGCGCAATGAATGATGTGGTCGTCAATATCGAGGTGTTTAAGTACTTAAGCCAGAAGTTTAAAACAACAGAAGAAATCCTCAAACGAATGGAAAAGCCCATTGCTTTAAAACTCATGCCTCTTGGAAAACACAAAGGGCGCCCTTTTAGGGAAATCCCCGTAGAATATCTACGATGGGCTGCACACCAAGATTTTGACCAAGATCTTCTGTTTTCTCTCAGATCAGAGCTCAAAAAGAGAAAGCAAGGAAACCTTTTTTCTCAAGCCTCTAACCCTTTTTCGAACCTATAAAATTTTGAAACTATGAAGCTATCTTTGCGTGATTTAGATATTAAAGGAAAAAAAGTCTTAATGCGGGTCGACTTTAATGTCCCCTTAAATCAGTCAGGTGAGATTACTGATGACACCCGCATTCGCGCCTCTCTTCCTTCCATTAAGTATGTCCTAGAGCAAGGAGGAATCTTGATCCTTATGAGTCACCTAGGACGGCCCAAAGGAAAAGTCGATCCCCAATACTCATTAAGACCTGTGGCACAATATCTCTCTGATCTTTTAGAAGAAGAGGTTCTCTTGGCACCTGACTGCGTAGGAACTGACGTTGAAAAAATCGTCAAAACCTTAAAACCGGGAGAGATCCTTCTTCTTGAAAACCTTCGCTTTCACGAAGGAGAAGAGCACCCTGAAGAAGACCTTGGATTTGCAAAAAAACTTGCGGCCTTAGGTGATGTCTATGTTGATGATGCTTTTGCTGCAGCTCATCGAAACCACGCATCGATCGTCGATGTCACCCACTACTTCCCTAACGCAAGCGCCATGGGATTTCTGATGGAAAAAGAAATTGCCTCCTTATCACAAATTGTTCTAAACCCTACACATCCCTTTTTTGCGATCATTGGAGGAGCCAAAATCGGCACAAAACTTGGCGTTTTAAGTGCTTTAGCACAGAAAATAGATGGGATATTCATCGGAGGAGGGATGGCCTTTACCTTTCTAAAGGCAATGGGTATCGAAGTGGGGAGTTCTATTTGTGATAATAGCAAACTCGCAGACGCTAGGGCTTTTCTTCAAACCTGTAAAGAGAAGGAAATCAAAGTCCACTTCCCAAAAGATTTGGTGATTACAAATGACGAAAAGATTCAAATTATCCTTACAGATGATGGGATAAAACAGGGGTGGAAAGGGATGGATATTGGTCCTCAAACCGTTGAAGAGTGGACCAAGCTTCTTAATAAAGGGGAAACAATTTTTTGGAATGGCCCCATGGGAGTTTTTGAAGAACCCTCCTTTGCTCATGGAACCCATCGCCTTGCTCAAAATTTAGCTAATATGTCAGCAAAGGTAATCATCGGTGGAGGAGACTCTATTGCAGCCGTAAACCAAATGAAATTAGAAAAAAAATTCACCCATCTTTCATCAGGTGGAGGCGCTTCCTTAGAATTTATTGAATTTGGCCATCTTCCTGGAATTGACCATCTAACAAAGTGAAAAAACAGCAAATAATGTTGTCAAATAACCCTCCCATGGTATAATGGTGGGGCATAAGCACACTTCAAGCAGGAATATCATGTTAAAAAAGCTTTTGAGGCGAGGCCAGTTGTGAAACTAGCCACTTCCTCAGAAAAAAAGTTCTTTTTTTCTTTTCCAATCATCATAACTTCTTGCGGCCTCTTAAAATCCAATCAATTTATCCCGGAGAATCATGTCATCCCAGAGTAATGGAGAGTTTAGTCGTTGGCGCCTCTATTTATGGCCTATTCATAAGTGGGAAATAAAAAAATTTGTTCCACTTTTGATCCTTTACGCATTGATTTGCTTTAACTACAGCCTTCTTAAAGCAGCCAAAGATGCCTTGGTCATTACTGCCAGCTCATCAGGAGCAGCCGTTGTCCCATTCATCAAGATCTGGGTCATCCTCCCCATGGCACTTTTAGTGACCTATCTCTTCACCCGCCTTTTCAACCGTTTTTCTCAAGAAAAGGTGTTTTATATCATGATTGGAAGCTTCATCTCCTTTTTTGCCCTATTCGCCTTTGTCCTCTACCCCTTGCGAGAAGTCCTTCACCCCCACGACACCTGTAATCATCTAGAAATGCTTTTCCCTAAAATGCAAGGGCTTATAGCCATGTTCCGCAACTGGTCCTTTACCCTCTTTTATGTCATTGCAGAGCTGTGGGGAACTGCCATCATGTCAGTTCTTTTCTGGGCTTTTGCTAATGAAATCATGACCGTTAAAGATGCCAAAAGATTTTATGGATTCCTAGGTGTAGGAGCAAATATTTCTGCTATTTTCGCCGGACAAATTGCGATCCTTGCTTCGGGACAGCTCTTTGATCTCTCTTTCTTTTTTGGAAATGATGAATGGGGACAAAGTCTCGGGATGGTCACAACGATTGTCGTCCTTACAGGACTCCTCTCAATGGGACTCTTCAGATGGTATAACAAAAGAGTGATTCCAAGTGATCCGGCGCTGCAAGTGAAGGAAAGCCCCAGCTATCCAGAAAAAAAGAAAGTTAAAATGGGGCTGCGAAAAAACTTTTCCTACCTTGCAAAATCAAAATATCTTCTTTGCATTGCGATCCTCGTGATCGGCTTTAACATCGCAATTAACATGGTTGAGATCATCTGGAAAGATCAAATCCGATTCCTCCATCCAAGCCCTAATGAATTCAATGCTTACATGGGGAAAGTTTTAAAATTCACAGGATTCCTTTCAACATTTATTGCCCTTTTCATCAGTGGAAACGTCATTCGAAAAATGGGTTGGACCTTCAGCGCTTTAATCACCCCTGTTGCCCTACTCATCACAGGGCTCTTCTTCTTTGGAATTCTCTTTTTTAAAGATAATCCCACACTCGTAACATGGAGCGCAGCATTAGGGTTTACCCCCCTAGCTCTAGGTATTTTGTTCGGAACGATTCAAAACGTTTTTTCAAGAGCATGTAAATATACCCTTTTTGATGCGACTAAAGAGATCTCTTTCATCCCTCTTAGTTCAGAGTCAAAGCTCAAAGGAAAAGCAGCGATTGATGGTGTTGGCTCTCGACTTGGAAAATCAGGAGGGTCGATTATCCATAGCGTACTTCTCACGATCTTTGGAACCGTCTCTCTCAGCACCCCTTTTGTAGGGGTCTTCCTCCTTCTTATTGTTCTTGGGTGGATCGTGGCTGTTCAATCTCTCGGAAGGCAATTTAATCGTCTCACTAAGCAAGATGAACAACTCAGTATTGAAGAAGGAGAGCCTACCCTTGCAACTGAAGAAACTCCTGCTCAGCGGATTACTGTCACTTAATCTCCACTCATCTTTTTCATTTTCCCATGAAGAAATCTTCTCTGCCATCTACAAGTTAGGCACTTGGAGCGAAGAGGGTTTTTCCCTTTCTGGTTCCCAAATTGAAATCACCCGAGAGTATGTGATCTTCTTGCAGGATTTTTTAGAAAGAAACTATATTAAAACCGTCGTAGATCTTGGATGTGGGGACTGGGCCTTTTCCCGGTATATCGATTGGACAGGGATCGAATATATCGGAATCGATGTTGTCAAAGAGGTGATCGAAAGAAATCAAAGGCTATTCGCAACACCAAATATCACATTTATTCATGGAGATGCATTCGAGATGGAACTCCCTCAGGGAGATTTGCTTCTTTGCAAAGATGTTTTTCAACATCTTTCAAACCTTGAGATCCAACAAATAATCGGGCAATTCTCTAAATACAAACATTGCCTAATTACAAACTATGTCGATCTCAAAACCCTTTCAAGCAAAAACACAGACATCCCAACAGGGCTATACCGCCCAATAGATCTCACCAAGCCCCCTTTTAACCTCTCCGGAGAAAAAGTCTTAAACTTCTTCTCCGGTGTCGCCCCTAAGCAAACCCTTTACATTACTCCGGGTTGAACTATAGGAAAAAAGAGCCAAAAAAAAATGGCTTGAATTTCATCATCACAGATCTCCAAATAAAAAATTTAATCCACTGTTTTACCCTTCCAGGGAATTAATTGTCAATTTTTCTTCTTGTTTTTAAAGTAATATGGGATAATCAGGTGCATGCACCAGATTGTAGATTTTGTTACTCAAAACGGCGCCTATGCGCCATGGATCGTATTTTCTCTTATTTTACTTGCAGGGTTCAATCTGCCAATTAGTACTGACGTCATCATGGTGTTAACCGCGTTTCTTGCAGCAACAACTCTCCCAGAGCATACCTTTACCCTTTTCATTAGCATCCTTCTTGGCTCTTATTTTTCTGCGATGATCTGCTATTGGATGGGAAGAAAAGTAGGAATTAAGCTCCTAAAGATCAAATATTTTTCAAAGCTACTTCCAAAAGAACGCCTTGCAAAAATCGGAAAGTTTTATGAAAAATATGGCCTATTTACCCTAGTCATCGGTCGGTTTATCCCTTTTGGAGTGCGAAACTGCCTCTTCATGACAACAGGAATGAGCAAGGCAAACTTCCGAAAGTTTGTGATCCGAGACGCCTTAGCTTGCTCTACTTGGGCCACAATCTCTTTTTTCACACTATATCGACTAGGACAAAACTACGAGATTCTCCTTTCTAAGGTAAAAACTCTAAATCTTTTTATATTTTTAGCTTTCGGTGTGACGGTAATTGCCCTTGTCTGGTATAAGAGGAAAAAACGATCCCGCTTACTTGATAAATCGGGGCTTGATTCATAGAAAAACAAGGCTTAAACACAATTACGATGTTAAATCCTCCGAATAGCATTTCTTTTATGCGAGCTCCGTTAGCGCTCCTTTTCATTATTGAGAATACAACTCTAAGGACCATCGCAATTGTCCTGGCAATGCTTTCCGACTGCATCGATGGGTATCTTGCTCGTCGCTACCATTTCACCTCCCGTTTCGGAGCAGTTCTAGATCCCCTTATGGATAAGTTCTTTGTCTATGTAACTCTAACAGTCCTCCTTTTTGAAAAGCAGATCCTTCCCTGGCAAGTCGCTACGATGCTTTCCCGTGATTTCTTCCTATTCCTGTTCCTCTCCTACTTAGGAATAACTGGAACCTGGAGAAACCTTGAAATTAAAGCAATCCGTTGGGGAAAGGTGACAACAGCAGCACAATTTGCTACTCTCATCGCTATTGTATTAAAAGTGTCATTCCCCCCTCAGCTCTTTTTCCTCTTTATTCTTTTTGGTTCTCTAGCTTTTGTAGAGCTCCTTCAATTCAAGAAACGCTCCTCTCCAAAAACAGAAAACGCCTCTAGAAACTAGGGCGTGTCATCAATTAAAACAAGCTGAAAGAGATGTTCCTCAGGGCTAACGCATTAAAATTTGCCCTCTCAACTTTCCTAGGGAAAATTTCTGTGTTGTTCTGCTTCAATAGCCCAAATCGGGCTTTCGAAGGAGGACAACGATGAAATTTTCCATAGGAAAAGCTATACCCAAACAACTTCAAAAGTTGGAGTTTTGCCAAAGCCAACCCCCCAGATTTAATCTCCTCGAAGCAGCACCTATTCAGGTGGATAGGTGCGATGCAGAGGAGGTTAAATCTGGGGATGTTGGCAAAGGGAAAAACCAAGTTTTGAAGTTGTTTGGGTATAAAGCAGCGAAGTGTAATTGATGTCGCGCCCTAGTTAAGTTCCCATTTTTTAAGAAGCTTCTCGAGCTTGCCACTGCTACGGAGCTTTTCAAGGCCACTGTTAAAAACATCGATAAGTTCAGAGTGCTCCCCACTAAGGGTCACCATACGAAGACCCGCTTCATTTAAAGGAGGAGTTGCCATCGTTACCTTTCCGTGGTAAAGATCGCGAAGATAACTATTTGCTTGGATATAATTGACTAGAATCCCATCATATGTCCCAGAAATAACATCATCAAGCCCTTCGGGAATAGAGTTATAATACTGCACAAAAATCCCTGGATAATGACTGATGAGTAGAGCTTCCGTATCAAGGGAGTCCACAGCTACTTCCTTTCCTTTCATCTGATTCATTGCACTCACTTTCCTCCCAGCCTTGACAACGAGTACAGGACCTGTATGAAGATAGGGATCGGAAAACGTATACGCTTTTTCAAGAAAGGTTCTAGGGGTAATCGAGGAGAGCATCCCCTCATATTGTTTATCTTTAAGACCAAAAATGAGATTATCCCATCCCACCGTAACCCTTTCGAACAAAACCCCTTCTTCGCGGCTAATTGCAACAAGCAGATCATTTGAGAACGCATAAACATTGGCCTCCTTTCCATGTAGAGGCAAGGGATACCAACTTGGATCCATTCCAATCCGGTAAGTTTTTCCCCCTCTTCCGCAAGAAACAAGGAGGCATAACAACAAAAGGGGAAGGTAAACTCCTTTCAATACCCAAATCTGTTTTGAAAAACATCTTCTCATACCCTCGGATGTTACCTATTTTTATCTTTATCATCTACATAAAACCCCTGAGTGCAGCGAAATAGGTCGGACTCCGGGTAAAACAAGATTTTGATTGTCTAGATCATAGTTCTTGGGTTTAATTGAAAACTTAGCTATAATTCGGTGGAAAAAAGATAGGGTTGTATCTAAAGTTATTAGCTTAAGCAGAAGACCAACTTTCAAATTAGTTTGTATGTTACAATGAAGAATTACTTTAATTTAGGCATGGTCACAGCCCTCATTTTGGGAGGGATCATAGGATTTGCAGATCTTCCAAGCATCCATGCTATATTCGATGTGTTAAGCAGACTTTTTATCAATATGCTTAAGCTCATCAGCCTCCCGATGATCTTCTTGGCCATTGTTTCAACGCTCAGTCGGATGACTTCCCTCAATGAAGCTGGGGTATTGCTGAAAAAAATCTTAAAGTACACAATCTTCACCACTCTTATCGCCGCAACAATCGGTATGATCCTTTTTTTAATCATTCAGCCAATCAAGGCTGGAGAAGTCGCAACAAAGGTCCTCCCTACCCAAGGGAGTTATCTCTCTTTCATCGTGAATATCATCCCCGAAAACCCTGTCCAGCCTTTCTTAGAAAACAATGTTTTGGGAATGGCCTTCCTCGCAACGATTTTTAGCTTTGCGATTTTAAAACTCCCACAAAAGCAAGGAAACCTTTTAAGAGACCTCTTCGGGGCCCTTTTTGATGCCCTGCTAAAGATTACATCAGCGCTGATTCTATTGATGCCCATCGGAGTTTTTGGGTTCACCATTCAATTTATTCAAAGCATTAAAGAAAATGCCCATCAGCTTCAACAACTTCTCTTTTATGGACTTTGTGTTATTGGAGCCAACCTAATACAAGGATTTATCGTTCTCCCTCTAATGGTTAAACTAAAGGGAGGATCTCCCCTCAAAACTGCAAAGGGAATGCTCCCCGCACTTGCAATGGCTTTTTTCACAAAATCTTCGAATGCCTCTCTTCCTTTAGCTTTGGATTGTGCAAAAAACCGTTTAGGGATCTCAGACAAAACAGCTAGCTTTAGCCTTCCTCTATGTTCGATCATTAATATGAACGGATGTGCGGCATTCATATTGATCACCCTCTTTTTTGTATGCAGCAGTCAAGGAATAGTTTTTACCCCTTGGGAGATGATCCCATGGATTTTTCTCTCCTCGTTTGCAG
Source organism: Chlamydiia bacterium (assembly GCA_020440285.1). Lineage (GTDB taxonomy): Bacteria > Chlamydiota > Chlamydiia > Chlamydiales > Simkaniaceae > Neptunichlamydia. The sequence goes on from JAGROK010000133.1 coordinate 19,117, forward strand.
CAATCGGAAATGCTGGTGTTCCAATGGGGTGTTTTTTTCTCACTACAGCCTTTTTAGTTGGCATGGGGGTTCCTGTTAAAATCATGGGAATTATTCTTCCTCTCTACTCCCTCTTTGATATGGTCGAAACAGCGCTAAATGTTTGGTCTGACAGCTGTATTACAACTATTGTTGACAAAGACCTCTCACCTGCAAATGTATCGGTTGTTGAAGCAAAATAAATACTTCGCTAAGATAAGAAACGTTCTCTCTATATCGATCACGTTTTGAATCATGATCGGTATAAACATTGCTTCAAACTCTATTCATAAGGAAAGTTATGGAATTAAAGCGTGAGTCGATTTTTGTATCAGCGGTCAGATCTTTTTGCAACGTCTTTGCAGGATTTATTGGAATTCTCATTGCCCTTTTTGTCATTGGAATTATCGTAGCCGCGATCGCAAAACCACAAATGGTTTCTGATAAAACGCAAATGATTATTGCCGCCGATGCAGACGGAAATCGAACTCTTCTTTCCCACTCCGCTCCTGCCGTTTTAAGATTAAATATCCATGGCGTGATTGGATCAAGAGACTTAAACAGTAAAACTGTCCAGTCTCAACTCCTCGATTCTCGTGGAGGGATGTTAAAAGGAGACCGGGTTAAAGCCATCCTTCTCCATATTAACAGCCCAGGAGGAACTGCTTTTGATGCACATGACATCTACCAAAGCCTTATTGAGTATAAAGAAAAATATAAGGTTCCAATCTACGCCTATATTAATGGGATGTGCGCTTCGGGGGGAATGATGATCGCTTGCGCTGCTGATAAAATTATCTCCTCTCCCATTGGAATCATTGGCTCTGTTGGAGTTTTAATGGGACCCAATTTTAATGTTGCAGATTTAATGGAGAGATATGGGGTGAAGCAACTGACCATCACAAAGGGAAAAGACAAAGATATGCTTAGCCCTTTTCGCCCCTGGCAAGCGGGGGAAGACAAATCTCTCAAAGATATTGTCGCCTATGACTATGATGTTTTCGTAAACCTTGTCGCTAAAGCGCGCCCTCGATTGAGCCAAGCAAAGCTTGTGAATGAATATGGAGCCCAGGTTTACGATCCTATTAAAGCTCAAGAGTATGGCTATATTGATGAAGCAAATGGAAGTTATAGCAAAGCTCTTGCCGCTCTTGTTGAAGAGGCAAGTATCAGTGAGCCCTATCAAGTTGTTGAATTGAAAATTCTACATCCTGTACTATCAGACCTGATTGAAGGAAAGTCGTCGATTTTGAGTGGGAAGATAAAGCATGAGCTTTCCCTTCCTTCTGAACTTAGCCCCGAACTGATGAATCGCTCCCTCTACCTCTACTCTCCTTCTCTTCAGTGGAGTTCTAGCGATGATTAAGTACCTTCATGAAAAACCTTTACATTCTTGACGCAGTTTCTTTTCTTTTTCGCTCTTACTTTGCTATCCGTGGGATGACAAATACTCAGGGAGCGTCAACGAACGCACTTTATGGGTTTATTCGCTCTGTTCAAAAGATCATTAAAGACTTTGAACCCGCTGCTCTTGTTGCTGTTTTTGATGGCCCTAATAACAAGGAAAAAAGGGTCGCAATCTATGAAGAGTACAAAAGTAATCGAGAGGGGATGCCCGAAGACCTTGTCCCTCAGCTAGAGTGGGCCCATCGGTATTGTCAATCTGCGGGGATCCCTTTCCTTTCTGAACCCGGCATTGAAGCAGATGATCTCATTGGAGCGATTGCAAAATGGGGAGAAAGTCAAGGGAGCACTGTTTATATCTGCTCAAGTGATAAAGACCTTTGCCAGCTCATTACCGACCGCATTTTCATGCTTAATACACATAAAAACAACCTCTTGATCGATCGCCATAAGGTTGAAGAACTTCATGGCGTTAAACCTGAACAAATTGTCGATTATTTAGCCATTATGGGGGACAAATCAGATAACATCCCTGGAATTCCAGGATTCGGACCAAAAACAGCGGCTTCTCTTCTGCAAGAATATGGCACTCTAGAAAATCTTCTAAATAATCTAGATGGAATGGACAATAAAAAAAGAGCTGAAAAGATCCGCGCACATGAAGCTGATGCGAGAATCAGCCAGAAATTGGCACAACTTATCCTCGATGTTCCCTACCCAAAAGAAGAAAGTTTTTACCAAATGAAACTTCCCGATATTCAATCTCTAGACCTTCTATATCGAGAAATGAATTTTAAAACATTGCTTCAAGAACTTGAAGTGCCTCAAGAAGAGGTAGAGGAAGAAGATGAAACAACTTACCACATTGTTGACACAAAAGAAGAGCTCCATGCATTGATAAAAACCTTAGAAGCTTCCCCATCTATTTGCGTTGATACAGAGACCGACCAACTTTCTCCAATGGCAGCACGAATGGTTGGGATTGGATTTTCGATCGCCCCGAAAGAGGGCTGGTACATCCCTACCAATGGAAAGCTCGGACTTGATTATGTCATTAAGGCTATCAAACCCCTTCTAGAAAATCAAAACCTCTCTTTCTATGGCCATAACATTAAGTATGATCTTCACATTTTTAAAAACCATGGGATCGAGTTAAAAAATATTGGCTTTGACACAATGATTGCATCCTATCTCTGCAATCCACAAAACAATCGGCACAACCTCGATCTTCTTGCCTTAGAAAAATTTGGAAAAACCAAAACCTCGATTAAAGAGCTCATTGGAAGTGGAAAAAATGAGATTTCTATGCGAGAGGTTTCGATCGAAAAAGTAGGTCCTTATTGCTGCGAAGATGTCGATTATACCTGTCGTCTCAAACAGCTCTATGAAAAAGAGCTTTCAGATCAAGGGTTACTAGAGGTTTTTAATCATATCGAAATTCCCCTCATCCCTGTCCTTGTCGATATGGAGCGGTATGGGATGTATCTTGATGTTAAAAAGCTAGAAGAAATGTCAAAGCTCCTCCATGAAAAACTCTCGTACCTAGAAAAACAAATTTACGACCTTGCGGGAGAACCTTTTAATATCAAGTCACCCAAACAATTAGGGGAGATTCTTTTCGAAAAGCTTGCAATTCCTATGGGAGCAAAGAAAAAAAGTACCCGAGCCGATATCCTCGAACTCCTAAAACATGACTATCCAATCGCAGGAAAGGTGCTCGAATATCGAGCTCTTGAAAAACTTCGCTCTACCTATACTGAAGCTCTCCCTCATCAAGTTTACGACGAAACAGGACGCATCCATTGCACTTTTATGCAAACAGTGACAGCTACTGGCCGCCTCTCATGTCAAGATCCCAACCTTCAAAATATCCCTGTCCGTACAGAAGAAGGACGAAAAATCCGAGCCGCCTTCATCCCTGAATTTGAGAAGTGGTCTTACCTTTCAGCAGACTACTCTCAAATAGAGCTTCGCCTACTGGCCCACCTTAGCCAAGACATCAAGCTTATCAAGGCTTTTAATCAAAATGAAGACATCCATGCCTCAACCGCCTCAACCGTTTTTGATGTCCCTATTCACGAAGTTACAAAGGAAATGCGATCTGGTGCAAAAGCCGTAAACTTTGGAATTATTTATGGTCAGCAAGCCTACGGCCTTTCTCAAGAACTTGGAATCGATATGAAAGAAGCAGCCTCATTTATAAAAAAATATTTTAATAAATATCCTGGCGTTGCTGATTTTATCGAACACTCTAAAGAAACCGTTCGGAAAGAAGGATTTGCCACAACAATGTTTGGACGAAAACGCCCCATCCCAGAAATCCATAGCACGAATGGGATGATCCGAGCAGCTGCGGAACGCCTTGCCGTTAACACCCCCCTCCAGGGAAGTCAGGCAGATATCATTAAACATGCGATGATCCAGGTCCAAAGGGCCCTTAAAGAAGAGAAAATCGCCCATATGGTCTTGCAAATCCATGACGAACTTATTTTTGAACTCCCAGACGAAAATATCGCAAAAGCACGTGTGATCGTTCAGTCAATTATGGAAAAAGTTGTCTCCCTTTCAGTTCCATTAATTGTTAACATTGACGTTGGAAAAAATTGGGGAGAGTGCTAGAATTGAAGAAAATAGCGATAACGGGCGGCATCGCATCGGGGAAAACCACAGTTTGCCGCATTCTAGAAGAGCATGGAGCATGCGCACTAAATTCTGACAAGATTATCCATAACCTTCTTAAGTCTGACCCAGCTTGTATCAAGCAAGTTGTCAAGCTGCTGGGATCTGATGTACTCACAGATGGAAAAATTGACAGAAAAAAGGTCGCAGACATTGTCTTCAGCAATAGAGAAAAGTTAAAAGCTTTAGAAGCCTTTCTTCACCCTCTCCTGTTGGGCCAAATCGATAAGGAATACAAAAAAGCGGTCAAAGAAGGGAAAGGGAAGTATTTTGTTGTGGAGCTTCCTCTTGTACAAGAAATTGGTAAAGAGGATTGTTTTGACTGCATCATCGCAGTTGTAAGCAACGAAAATGAAGCGCTCAAACGGTTCACTCAAGAAGGCTTTACAGAAGAAAGCTTCCGAAGTAGAAGTTCCCGCCAATGGGACACAGTTAAAAAAGCAAAATTTGCAGACTTTGTCATAGAAAACTATGGAACAGTCCAAGACTTAGAAAAGAACGTACTCGAATTAATGAAGGAGTTAGACTCTCAATGAACGAAGAAGTAGAGCAAAATCAAGCGACGAAAAAAGAAAACCGCCCCTATCCCCCTAAAAAACACCGCGAACACAAACAACCCCCTTCTCCCTCCAAAGAGCCGACTATTACTAAGATCGCTGATCTGCAACGGATGAGTATCGAGCAACTTGCTATCTATGCAAAAAATATAGGACTTGAAAACCTTGGGTCTCTCACCAAATCGCAAATGGTCTTTGAGGTTGTCAAACGTAAGTCCACCATGCCTGATGAAGTCCTTGTCGGAGAAGGCGTTCTTGAAGTTCTTCCCGATGGGTTTGGGTTTCTTCGTTCACCCAACTATAACTACCTCCCTTCAGCAGAAGATATCTACGTCTCTCCAGCACAGATCCGCCGCTTCGACTTGAAAAAAGGGGATACTATATACGGAACGCTCCGCTCTCCAAAAGACAAAGAAAAGTATTTTGCCCTTCAAAAAGTGGACATGATTAACGGAAAGACTCCAGAGAAATCAAAAGAGCGGATCCTTTTCAATAACTTAACTCCCCTTTTCCCAACAGAGCGCCTTGTTATGGAAACGGGAAAAGATCGACTCGCAATGCGGGTCCTAGATTTAAGTTCTCCTATTGGAAAAGGCCAGAGAGGATTGATCGTTGCCCCCCCTAAGTCTGGGAAAACAATCCTCATGCAAAATATTGCAAACTCGGTTGCAGCAAATCACCCAGAAGCAACTTTAATCGTTCTCTTGATTGATGAGCGCCCTGAAGAGGTGACCGATATGCAACGGATGGTAAAAGGAGAGGTCGTTTCATCAACTTTTGATGAACCTCCAGAGCGTCACATCCAAGTTGCAGAGATGGTCATAGAAAAGGCTCGCTCACTTGTTGAAAATGGCCAAGATGTTGTGATCTTACTCGATTCGATTACACGACTTGCCCGCGCCTACAACACAGTCCAGCCTCACTCGGGGAAAATCCTTACTGGAGGTGTTGACGCTCAATCTCTCCATAAGCCAAAACGATTCTTCGGAGCCGCACGTAATATTGAACATGGTGGCTCTCTTACCATCATTGCGACTGCCCTTGTTGAAACAGGCTCTCGAATGGACGAAGTGATCTTTGAGGAATTCAAAGGGACAGGAAACATGGAGCTTGTCCTTGATCGCCGCCTTGCTGATCGTCGCATCTACCCAGCAATCGATGTTGTCCGTTCTGGAACTCGAAAAGAAGATCTCCTCTACCACCCCGATGAACTAGAAAAGATTTACCTTCTTAGACAAGCTCTAGCAGATCTTACCCCACTAGATGCAATGAACCTCCTATTAAATCGTCTGAAAAAAACAAACTCCAACGCAGAATTCTTACTTTCGATGAAAGAATAAGGGTTTCATTTATTTTCCATGTTTCCTAGGATGCCGAATAAAGTAGGATAAGAAATGGCGACCCCGACGGAAGAGAAACGGAAAAAACTATTACTGATCACTATATCAGGAGGTGGAGGACATACTCAAGCTGCGAAAGCACAGGCTGTGAAGGCCCTTTCTGAAAATCCTAACACTGAGATCATCCAAAAAGACATTTTAATCGATCTTGTCAGCAAGAGGTTAGGAAAAGGATTTGTTTCCCTTTGGAATTTTTCACAAAAGCGAGGGAACATCACATTCCTCATGTTTTTGCAAAAAAATGTTCCCACAGCTGATATTGTTTTTGGCACTTTTATTTTCTGTCGCACTCTCTACCTTCTCCTTAAGGAAGGGGTTGATCAAATCGTCGATACCCAACCTGTTGGAACTTCTCCGATTATTAAAGCGATAAAAATTGTCCGTAAAATAACAGGAAAGCCACTCAAACTTGAAAAAATTGTGACTGAACTTCCAACAGACAATGTCGTTCACTTTTTTAAACCTATTAAAAAACTCTCTCCTAATGACCGCGCTTATATCAAACTCATCAGTACCATCCCCCTTCTTGATAATAACCAAACAGCAGAAGGATTTTGGAAAAAAAATTGCGGTCTTTCTGAATCAGAAGTTTGCTATGAAAGCTTCCCTTTGCGCCCCTCATTTAAAAAATATCTCAATACAAAGCGAAACCAAAATGAAAGGATGCGCATCTTAATTCATGTCAACTCTTATGAAGAAAAATTTCTTATCGCAGATTCGATTAAAAAAGGAGATATTCCTTCAGAAATCTACCGGGATAAAATCGCGATTAACATCGAAACCGATGACAAGGTTTCAACAATCCTTTTAGGGAGTCAACCCACTGAAGAAGCCACCATTAAGTATTTAAAACAATACATCGAGCTTATGCGATATGTTGCCTCCCAAGAAAGACACATTGTCTTTGTTTTCTGCAATTCACATACTGAAAATAAAAACAGTCTTCTAAAGAGGATCCATACCCTATTACAAAAAACAACACACTTTCCCCATAACCTTAATGTCATTCCAATGTGCTTTCAAAGCGATGATGTCATTGCCTCCCTTTATTATAGGAGTGATGCGACCTTCACCCGTTCGGGAGGGCTTACGGCTATGGAACTCATGTCAGTTGCCCAAGGTCAAATCTGGATCCACTCCGAAGTTAAGCATGGAAATGCCGCTGGTGAAAAAATCGATAAAGGGATGCCCATTTGGGAGAGAGGAAATGCAACTTACCTCCAGGAAAAAAAGGGGGCTCGTTTCATCACCCCCGAAACCTTTATTGACCGTTGCCTCCCCTATTTCCTCCCTGAGAGCTCTACCGCAGGGATTGGGTAAGGGCGTGGGCTGGGTCACATCAGATGACGAATCATCCCTTCCCAATCACGTGCATGGATAAATCTCATGAGGGACTGTTCAGATACCCCAATTGATTGAGCAAACCCTGGGATAAACTGCATAAAGTTATTATTGTTCAACTCGTTGGTCATCCGCTGAGAAAAGCCTGTTCTTTTGCCATGCCCATTAAAAAAACTCTTTCTTTTGACAAGGTCATTCATGATCTTTGGCAGCTGCTTTTTTAAAGAAGGGGTTATAAGGACATAACCCATAAATCTTAGAGGGTGAACAGGCTGAATTTTATCCCCTAACTTTTCCATAGTCCCTTTCTTTTGCAAAAGACCAAGCCACCCTAACTCTCCCATACTGGTAATCATCTTTGAGATGTTATTTTGATCTTCAGGGGTTAAGCGGAGCTGATAAAATAGCTGAGGGCTATGCCCACTGTTAACAGACGTCTGACTGCCAAAATCTGCAGCTACACTTCTACCAAGTTCTTGAATGCAAAGCTTGTCAGGATAAAAAAAGGTCAAAGATGGTTGCAGATTTTTGCAATAGACCTCTTGTTCCCTTTCAATCATCATCAATCGAAGGGGATCCAACGTGCTTCGACATTCATGGGCAAGTTCCCAGTTGATTTCTTGAGCAAGCTCTTTGTTATGAAGATCTCCACCGAGTGAATGGATAAAGCCTTTTTTAAGCTCTTCAAATTGATCGATAGCAACCCCTTCTTTTAGAATGGTTTCCAAAGCGCACCTAAAAGCTACGGCAAACTCCTCGCACTCACCCTCGGGACCACTCATAAAAATATCCTTCTCATCTTCCCAACCAAAAACGCAGTGGGGATGTTTGGCAAAGCTTTCCGCAGAAAAAAGGAGAAACCTCTGAACAATGGCTAAATCTCTATCAGATTGAAAGGACGGGGAAAAAGGGAACTCCAATCGGCAGAGGTCCTTCCCTTCCATAATTCCAAAACAAAAAACCGTCAAACTCAATAGAAGTTTCAATAACCCTTTCATTGTAAAGCTCCTTTGCGTAGACTATTAGATCATCGATCATCTAGAAAAATAAATTTTTAATCAATAGAATATTTCCAAAACCAAATTTTTATTTGAAAAATATACCGAAATCACACATGTATAAGTTTGAGTGATTAGTACATTTATTTAACCTGGTCTTATTGAGGAGAAAAAGATGAAAAATGTTCCTAAGTCTCAAAAACATAAGCTTTGCTGCAAATGCTTAGCATTATCTGTTGGGATTGTTTGGGGTCTAGCGGTCCTTCTTACAGGATGGATTTCTATGACTGGCTGGGGATATCAGTTTGTGAGCGTGATGTCTTCAGTATATACTGGCTACGATGCATCTTTCGTTGGCGGAATCGTTGGCGGAATTTGGGCTTTCTTCGTTGGCGCCATTCTTGGATGGGGAATTGGCTGCGTACACAACAAGCTAGCAAGCCGATAAACAATAAAAAAAGGGAATTAGCAGATGCTAATTCCCTTTTTTACGATTCCTGTTGATGGAATAAGTATGCCTCTCTAAAATGCGCGGTATGCTCTACCCACTATTTTTCACACCTGTCTATAAGGATTATGTCTGGGGAGGACACCAGATCCTTAAGCGCTTTCAAAGGAAAGGACCATCAGGTAAAATCGCCGAGTCCTGGGAAGTTTCTGATCGCGAAGAGGGAATGAGTGTTGTTGAAAATGGCCCTCTCCAAGGGAAAACCCTCCATGCCCTTTTTTCTGAAGAAAAAGAAGAGTTGATGGGTAAAGATACCCACCACAAACGCTTCCCTCTACTGCTAAAACTTATCGACGCACAAGATAACCTTAGTGTGCAAGTCCACCCAAGCAAAGGAGCTGAAGCAAAAACTGAGGCTTGGTACATCCTTGATAGTGAAAAAGATGGGGTGGTCTATGCAGGACTTAATCAACCCTATCCCCCAAAAGAAATCGACGAAAAGCTCCCCTCTAAAGAGATTCTCTCTCTTATGCGAACCCTTCCCGTCAAGCAGGGAGACATGATCTCCATTCCTGGCGGACGCCTCCATGCCATCGGCTCAGGATGTCTCATCTTTGAAATTCAACAATGCTCAAACACGACCTACCGCGTTTATGATTGGGGAAGAGGACGCGAGCTCCACCTCGATCAGGCAAAAAAAGTTCTCCTCTACGACGATGACTCAGATCCTCGCATTCCTCCCCAAGTCTTAGATGAAACTTCCACCTACCGGCGAACCGAGCTGATCCGAACTTCTTACTTTATCGTTGAAAAATGGGAGCTAAAAAAGACCTTCACATGGAAAAAACTCTCTGATCAATGTGAAATGCTCTTTTCCCTAGAAGGGGAAAACTCATTGATCCCCAAGGGGCGAACCTGCTTGATCCCTGCCAGATGTTCCCCGACCCCTATCGAAACCACGGGGTGCACCCTTCTTCGGATATCTCTTCCCTGATATTTATTTTTCTAAAGGTTTTGGTACGGGAGTTTTTTTTCCTCTTGAATAAGCCCAAGCGAAAATCTTCATACACGTCGCAAGTAAAAGGACTGCCCCCACGTAATGGTAGGTGTACCTATTATTATTTTGTGGAAAGATCTGCTCGCGAAGAGGTTCTGGAAGAACCTCTCGATCCCTTTCAAAGAAAGTAGCAATCACATCACGATTCTGAATATTCTGAACATTGAGCTCTGGAACATTTTGATCCTGAGCTGGGCTGGCTCGTAAAGCAGCTAGGACTATTTGGTGGTACATCCCTTCACCGATTTCAGCCTTTGGTATAACAACTGTTTGCTCCTTTTGAATGCATATTGCTTGATTGTCACTCTCACAAGCTTCTTTCTTAATCCATGCCATCATATCTCCTTCTTGGAAGATGATTCGGATAAAGATCCCTGTAATTTCATTATTGGAGTTGCAGTGCCAATACATCTTAATGTGAAAAACTTCGCCATCATCAGTGTTATGATTAAGAACTCCTTGATCAGAAAAAAATGGAGGAATCTCTTCATTCCTATACTGAACTCTGAATATATAGTTGATGCTTTCAGGAAAATAGGGGCTTATCCCCTCATAGGTGAGTGGAGGAATTGCCATCGATACCTGCCTTTTTTGGGAGCGAGTATAAAGAAATCCCCCCTTTTAAGCAATTTTTAAACACCCTCTATGGGGTCAATAGTTGGAAAAGCCTGATCGCGAAAAGACTTAGGAAGAACGTCTTCATGCCCCTTAAAAAAATCTATTATCATTTCATAGTTCCGGATATTCTGAACACCTAGTTCTGGGACCTTCTCAGCAGGAGATGATTCTCCTCTTAAGGCATCCATTATTGCCTTTGGAATTCCATCAGTACGCATGCCCTTTGGCACAAAAACCATCTCACTATTTTGAATCCATACCGTCTGAGACAGCCCTTCACACGCCTCTTTTCTAATCCATACCACCATCCCCCCTTTTTGAAAAATTACCCGGATAAAAATCCCCGTAATTTCATTAGAGCGGTTATGACACCAGTACATCTGAATGCGAAAAATTCCATCGGTTCCTTTAGTCAAAACCCCTTGATCAGAAAAAAATTGAGGAATGTGGCCATCATTATAATGCATTCCCAATAGATCATTAATTCTTTCAGGAAAATAGGGCCTTACCCCTTCGCGGGTGAGTGGAGGAACTGCCATCGATACCTGCCTTTTTTGGGAGAGAGTGTAAAACGCGAATTCGGGATTGGCCCCCTATGAAAACGCTTAGATTTTCGATGAGATTTTTAGAAAAATCTGCGAAGTAGATAGTCGCAGTGCTATCTTCAAGCAGTTTTTCCTAAAAAGATCGCGAAAAAATGAGTGTTATCATAGGAAGCCAATCCCGAACTCGCATTGTAAAGCAACTTCCCTTTTTACTTAACTCTTTTTAGACCATGGATGGCAAGAGCGAGGGCGCCAAGTTTGCCGATATCGCTTCCAAGTTGGCTAGGTTCGATCCGGCAGTATTTTAAGGGAACGCCCCAGGCAAAGTGGGGAAGGGCCTGTTTGAGCGGATTCATCACGAGCTCTTTATTATGGGTTGCGATGGTTCCTAAAATAATCGCATCAGGGTTGAGCGTTTGAAGAAGAATTCCGATCCCTTGCGCTAAGCGATCGATATAGTTCTCCCACACTTCAAGGGCAAAGGGATCACTTCCTTTAATCCCTTCGATCAACCCTTTCATATTGGGACTTTTGATGGAGGTTTTTTGTCCTTTTCTGAGCGCCTCTTCCAAAAAGTGGGCAACACTAGCCCCTCCACAAAAGGCTTCGAAACACCCTGTCAAACCACAAGAACATTTAGGCCCTTTAGGATCGAGAATGAAATGTCCTACTTCGCCGCCGGTATCGGTTCCCCCTTGGTGGAGTTTCCCATCGATAATGAGCCCCCCTCCCATGCCGGTACTCATTGTAAGATAGACGAGATTATTGACATGTTTAGCTCCTCCAAACTCCCACTCTGCTAAAGCTCCAGCGTTGGCATCGTTATCCATAAAAACGGGACGGCCAAGTTTTTCTCGAAAATACTGAACAATCGGAACGTTGACCCAACCGGGGAGATTCGGCGGGTTGAGCATTTTCTCTGTTTTTGTAGAAATAGGACCTGGAGCTGCAAGGCCAATCCCTTGAATCTCTTCAAGCTCGAGGTTTTCATCGCGGAGAAGGTGACCGATTGCCTCAACAAGGATTGGAAGCCCTGTCTCTGAACCTCCAAGCGATTTAGTTTCAATCCTTCTACTCACACGAATCGTTCCATCACTATCTCCCAAACAGATCGAAACCTTCGTTCCCCCAATGTCAATACCAATGAGATTCATTCGTCAACAAGGGCTCCTCTATTCAATAAATAGTGTTTGGTTTCATCGGTGAGCCCCTGACTTTTCCGAAAATCGGTTTTCTTCACATCGGCACCAACAAAACGGGCGTGAGTGAGATCGGCTCCTTCAAAATTTGCGTAATCAAGGCGCGCTTTAAGAAAATCTGCTCCTCGACAGTTTGTCTCTTCAAGATTTGCTTGGTTCATATTGGCCCCTTGAAAATTCACATCGGTCAATTTAGATCCTTTGAAATTGGTTTGATCAAGGTTGCACTGCTTTAAATTCGAGTTAGACAAATCGACATTTTTTAAATCCATATGACTTAAATCTGCTCCAACCAAACTCACATTTTGCAAATGACGCTTTCCCTCTTTGACTGCGTTATGGTCCTTGCTTCCACACCCTACGAGGAAGATGGCAGCGACTAGAATGAACGCCCTCTTCATTGTCTTCTCCTAAAAAAATGCTCAATCTATTACTCTTGTAACTTGAGGATGCTTATTCTGGAAAGGAAAAAATGACCCATTTTGATGTTGGTGTATCGGTCGTTAGAAAACTCTATGAGGAAGGGTTTACTGCTTACTTCGCTGGAGGGTGGGTGCGTGATTTTCTAATGAACCATCCATCTGATGACATTGATATTGCAACAACTGCAACTGTTGAAGAGGTGCAAAAACTCTTTCCAAAAACAATTCCTGTGGGGGTTAATTTCGGGATTGTCATTGTTGTTGAAGAGGGGCACCAGTTTGAAATTGCAACGTTTAGAAAAGACCAAGGATATAAGGATGGAAGGCGCCCCATTGGAGTTGATCAAGCAGATCCTGAAGAAGATGCTCTTAGAAGAGATTTCACAATTAATGGGATGTTTTACGACCCTCTCCAAGAAAAGCTCTATGACTATGTGGGGGGACAAGAAGATCTTAAAAGGGGGATCATTCGAGCCATTGGAAATCCCCATGAGCGATTTTTAGAAGATCGTCTCCGGATGATTCGGGCGGTTCGTTATGCTAGCCGCTTCCATTTTCTCATTGAAAATGAAACGCTCAAAGCAATTCTTGATCATGCTGAAGCCCTTTTCCCCGCTGTTGCAATCGAAAGGGTTTGGAATGAATTTTCAAAGATGGCCCTTTTCGCAAATTTTGATACGGCTCTTATCACCATGCAACGTTTAAACCTTCTCCCCATCATCTTCCCAACATTAAAAGAGATTTCACTTGAAGAGATCAAAAAGCGGGTCGCAAATATTCCCCATTTTCCTGAAGAGGCTCCAGTCATTTCAAAACTTCTAGAACTTTTCCCAAACGCCTCTCTTAAAGAAAAAGAAGCGCTCACTTCTTACTTAAAGCTTTCCAATCAAGATCTCCGTTTTATCCGTTATTTCCATCGAGCAAAGGAACTTTTCTTCTCAACAAAAGAAGAAGAGCTCTATACATGGGCCCACCTTTACGCAGATCCTCTCTACTCGATCTCTCTTAAAATTGTTGCGATTCACTTCTCGCTCGATGAAAGACAATCTTTTCTGCAAGAGCACCATATGCGCTATGATCTCCTTGAAAAAAGCATTAAAAAGATTCAAAACAATATCCCATTTCTCACTTCAACCGATCTTCGCGCAGCCGGAATTCCTGACGGCCCAAAAATGGGGGCCCTTCTCAAGGAAGGAGAACGGATTGCCATCAATAAAGGGCTTGAAAAACCGGAAGACATTCTGAAGTTTTTGGATCTTGCGTAAAAATTATTCTATTATAGATATCAACCATGATTTATTAACCTAATTAACGCCTTAATTAAGGAGGAATATTATGATTTTTAAATTGTTTCAAGTTTTGATCTTAATGTTTTGCGTTCACTCTGTCTGCGCATCTAAAAACATAACAAAACCGTTCTCAATTGTTAACGAGTGGTGGACGTGTTCCTGTGGCCACTCAAACCCTGCAGGAACCGTTTATTGCGAAATTTGTGGAAAATCAAAATAGCCTTTTGAGCCAGGGCGCGTCATCAATTAAAACAAGCTAAAGCAGCGAAGTGTAATTGATGACACGCTCTAAACAATTTTAATGACTAAAAGGGTGAGATCATCGTGTTGAGGACATCCTTCAGCAAATAGGGCAACCTCTTCGATGATCTCATCCACAATGTGTTTTGGAGAAAGTCCTTTTTTATTTCCGAAAGAGGTAATGAGTCTTTCTTCACCAAACATTTCCATTGCATCGTTATGCGCTTCAACCACTCCATCAGTAAAAAGAAGGAGCATGTCTCCCGGATGAAGCTGTTTTTGTTTTGTCTCGACAGTCTCAAAAGGGACAACGCCTAGCGCCATCCCCGATGTTGTGAGTTTTTCGATCGTTCCATCTTTTTTTTGAAGAAGCGCAGGGAAATGACCACAGTTAGAGTAATGAAAAACTCGACTCTTCGGATCAATGAAAGCAACAAATGCCGTCACAAAAACCCCACTATCTCCAGTATCGTGGCAAAAAAGGTTATTGGTTTTGAGAAGGATGGTTGCAAGATCTTGGTGAAGTTCCCCATAGCTGCGGAGCATACTCCGAACCGAAAGAGAATATAAACAAGCAGAGATTCCCTTCCCAGAAGTATCTGCAATAGAAATCATCAACTTCCCATCTGATAGGAAATCGTAAAAATCACCCCCAACTTCTTTTGCTGCGATAAAACGGGCTCCCATTTCAACTCCAGGAAAGGTTGGAAGTTTTTTGGGAAGGATTGAAAGTTGAACCTCTTCACCAATGAGAAGCTCTTTTTCATAGGTCTCTTTTTCAAGGCGCTCTTTATGAACCGCTTCTATATGCTCATTAAGGGAGTCTATCGTTTCATTAAAAATCTCACCCACTGTATTAATCTCAAACCCCATGGGAGATGGGGTAAACCTCTTATCTAAATCCCCCCTAGCAACGTGACCCATCATATGGATCAGCCTCTGAAGAGGTTTTGCTAACACCCTTGTTAAAATAATGGCGCACCCTCCCCCTACTACAACAATAAGAAGAGCTGCCAAAAGAACCTTAAGGAAAAAGAAAGGGATATCAACAAAATTGACCCTTTCAGGGGCAGAAATAAGAAGGGAAACATTCGTTTTGGACACTTTTTTTATCTCTGCAAAGTAGACTTTCCCATCCAAAGTATATTCCCCCTTCTTAAGGGGAGGAATACGTCTCCCTTTAAGGGCATGGTCGGTTGTCGAAACTACAACTCCTCCTGAATCTACCAAAGAGATAGAGGCAGGGGTGATTTTATCCCTCTCAATAGGAAACTCCTTCGATAAATGGTTCAACGTGAGTGCAATCACCCAAGCCTCTTCACTTCCTTCTACATACCGAGTAAGATAAAAAATGGGGGTGTGAGAATCTAAGATCAAGACATTGCCAACTTCTGCTTCATGGATAAGCCTCGTAAAGTCTTTCCCTTTAATCTCTTCTTTAGATGAGATATCGGAAATGTACTGCCCCTCCCCATTTTTCTTGAGATGAAAAATGGCTGCCACCCCATCTCTTTTTGCAATTTCTCCCAATTTAGATTCTCTATTCGGCATATCCCTCAGAAGATAAGAGACCTCAGATAAAACCTCCAATTCCTGCGTCATCATCCCCTCAATCAAACCAACCTTTTGGTCCATAATCACATTGATTGTAAAGATGTTATTTTCTTTTTTAACCCGTAGATCTTCAACATAAAGAAGAGCAATGAGGACAAGGAGAGGAACGATAAGGAAAAGTGTGGCTATCAGGAAGATACGAGCAGCAAGGGACCCACGCGACCCATGAAGCTTTTCTTTTTTCTCCTGTTCCATGCTATACTTACCCCAAACTCCTATAATGTTATGGTAGCAAAAGAAATTAAGAGTTTACAACACCCTATTGTCAAAGAGCTCGTTAAGCTCCGAAAGGAGAAGAAGTACCGAGAAGAAAAAAAATTGCTTCTTCTTGAAGGGAAGAAGGTGATCTTTGAATATAGGGGACCCATTGAAGTTTTGCTCAGCACCGAAGATGTTATCATTCCTCACCATCTTCAGCCAAAGCTCCACTTTATTGTCCCCATGGAAGTGATTGAAAAAATTTCCGATGCCCCCTCTCCAGAGCCCCTCCTTGCGTCGGTCCCCTTTCCCCCTCCCCTTTCTCTTGATGGGAAGACCCCCCTTCTTGCCCTCGATCGGATCAGTGATCCTGGCAACTTAGGAACCCTTTTTCGTACAGCCGTTGCCATGGGTTTTAAAGGGGTCTTTTTGATCGACTGCACCGATCCTTACTCACCCAAAGCTCTTCGATCTGCAAAAGGGGCAACCTTTCATCTCCCCTTGCAAAAGGGAACAGAATCGGACCTTTTTAACCTCATTGAAAAAAGTGAGCTTACCCCTTATGTTGCCGATATAAATGGGGGAAGCCCTTCCTTTCATTCCCCTCTTATTCTCATCTTAGGAAGTGAAACGCATGGCCCTTCAGAAACCATTAAAAAAAGGGGAACTCTTGTAGGAATTCCAACTGCTGCTGAAACAGAATCCTTGAATGTTGCAGTCGCTGGTGGCATTCTAATGAATAAAATTCGAGAAATGACGTGCCCAAGTTTGACGACTACCTAGATTATGAAGAAGACTTCCATGTTGGAGGGAAACGGGAAAGCCGAAAAGAGCGGAGAGAAACCCAAGCAAAAGATCGTTCAAAGTATAAAAAAAGTGACCGCGATCAAAAAAAACAACAACTCCGCAAGGAAGAGCCTCCTCTTGGAGCAAACGATTTGCGAGGACGAGTTCTTTCTATTGCTCCCGACCTCATCATGGTCTCTGCAGAGCATCAAACCTATCAATGCACCTTGAAAGGGACACTAAAAAAAGAAAAAACCAAACATAAAAACCTCATCGCCGTTGGCGACTGGGTCCATTTTGAAAAGAAAAGCATTGACTCTGGAGCGATCAGCCACGTTGAAAAAAGGACCTCTTCCCTCTCTCGAGCTGAAAACCTCTCCCGCCGCAAAACGCAACTCATCGCAACAAACATCGATCAAGTCTTCATCGTCATGTCAGTTGTCTCTCCCAAATTTAAACCTCTCCTTGTTGATCGCTATATCCTTTCTGCAAAAAAAGGAAATATGGAACCGATTGTTCTGATTAATAAAATCGATCTTCTTACCAATCCTCCGGAGCTTATCTCAGAAGAAGAAGTAGAAGCTGAAAAAATTGCACTCGAGGAATTCCTCGAAGCGTATAAACCTTTAAAAACCCCCGTTCTTACACTCAGCGTTTCAACAAGAGAGAATCTCGATCAACTTAAAACAAAGATGGAAAATAAAACCTCTGTCTTTTCAGGGCAATCAGGGGTGGGTAAATCCTCTCTGATCAATGCGGTTTTAGGAAGTGCCCTTCCCATTGGTCCCATTGCCCATAAAACAAATAAAGGATCTCACACAACCACTGCAGCGGAACTTATTCCCCTTGAAAACGATGCTTTTTGCGTTGATACCCCAGGGATTAAAAGCTTTGGTCTATGGGAAAATAATCCCTCTTCAGTGATTGAAATCTTTCCCGACTTTGCCCCTTTTGCATCTCACTGTAAATTTCCTAATTGCACCCATATCCACGAACCTGATTGTGGAATCAAAACGGCCCTTGAAGAGAAAAAACTGGCGCCCTTAAGATATGCTTCTTACGTCACCCTTCTTGAAGATGCTCCACCAAAAGAGTGGGAATAAAAGAGATCTTTGTTAAGATGGGTCTGTATGGCAAAAATCAAAACAATACACGCCCGAGAAATTCTTGATTCAAGAGGAAACCCTACGATCAAAGTAGAGGTCACCACTGACCAAGATATTACAGGGCGAGCCGCCGTTCCCTCTGGCGCTTCAACCGGAGAGCACGAAGCGATAGAGCTCCGCGATCACGACCCCAAACGTTACAGCGGGAAAGGGGTATTAAGAGCTGTTTCCAATGTGAACGGCCCTCTAAATGCTCTTCTAAAAGGATGGGACATCTTTGATCAAACTGGAATTGATCAAGCGATGATCAAAGAAGATGGAACTCCCAATAAAGGAAACCTTGGGGCCAATGCAATCCTCGGTGTCTCTCTTGCTGTTGCGCGCGCCGCTGCCATGACCAAAAAAATCCCCCTCTTTGAATCGATTGGTCAGGGAAAATCGACAACTCTTCCCGTTCCCATGATGAATATCATTAACGGAGGGGTTCATGCAGACAATTCTCTCGATTTCCAAGAGTTTATGATCCGCCCAATTGGGGCCCCCTCTTTTTCAGAAGGGCTCCGCTACGGCGCAGAAATCTTTCATGCCCTTAAGAAAATTCTGAAAGACAAAGGGCACTCCACAGCTGTTGGAGATGAAGGGGGCTTTGCCCCTAACCTCTCATCCAATGAAGAAGCCCTCGATGCCATCCTCCATGCCGTTGAAACGGTGGGGTTAAAACCTGAAAAGGAAATCACCCTTGCTCTCGACTGCGCCGCCTCAGAATTTTATGACAAAGAAAAAAAACTCTACCTCAAAAATAGCCCCTCGCAGCAAATAGACATTCTTGAAAACCTTTGCAAAAACTACCCAATCGATTCGATCGAAGATGGCCTCGATGAAAATGATTGGGAAGGATGGAAAATCCTCACCGAGCGTCTCGGAAAAAAAATCCAACTCGTCGGCGATGACCTCTTCGTTACTAACCCCAAATTTCTCCAAAAAGGGATCGATTCCCACATTGCAAATTCTATCCTCATTAAGGTCAATCAAATCGGCACACTCACCGAAACCCTTGAAACAATTGCCCTTGCAAAGAAAAACCACTATACAACCGTTATCTCTCACCGCTCAGGAGAGACCGAAGATACCTTTATCGCCGATCTTGCCGTTGCAGTAAATGCTGGGCAAATCAAAACAGGATCTCTTTCTCGATCAGACCGCGTTGCCAAATATAACCGCCTCCTCTTCATCGAGGAAAAGCTCGGCTCAAAAGCTACCTACTCCTTGCAATAAATTCCCCCGGTTAGATATGGGAATGATATGGCGCGGCAGATAGTAGCTCTATTTGGAGAGGCAGAAAAAGGTGAGATTGGAGCTCCCCTTTTTATGAAATCACTCACCCATCTCAACGATACACTTGGGCACCCTCCCGAGGAGAGTCGAGGGATTTTTTTTGCCATTCAATTTCTCCTTTACGAGCAAGAAGTGATCTTCATTCGAGTCAAAGAAGAGGGGTTTAGTACAAAAGATTACCTCAAGGGGATGAAACACCTCGAAAACAAAAAGAAGATCTCCCACCTAACAGCCATTTGCCTGCCAGGAGTGGGTGATGCTCGCATCCTCGATGCCACCCACCCTGTGACCGACACCCATGAAGCCATGCTCATCACAACAGAGCAAGACCTCTACGACTACCTTACCTCTCTCCAACTTCCTAACATCTAGCAATTTAATGCGTAAAGTATTTTTTTCATGAAAATTGAAAGGTTAGCTTTCAATTTTCATGGATTCTCAATGTTCCTTCTATTATCGTAACCGCATGCCCAGAAATTTTTAGCCGCTCCCCACGTATAGAAAGAAAAAGTTCCCCTCCCCTTTTTGAGGCTTGGTAGGCAACAAATGTCTCTTTCGAAAGTTTTTTCTGCCAATAATCGGCTAGCTTACAATGAGCTGATCCTGTCACAGGATCCTCACCCATCCCAATACTAGAACCAAAAAAACGAGAAACAAAATCATAATCTCCCGTTCCCTTCCCTGTAATAATCACCCCTCGACAATTAATCTCTTTTAAATCTGCAGGAGATACGCTGAGCTCACGCACAGCTTTTTCATTTTGCAATTCAATAATGATATCGTCATAAGCTTGAACTGCGTTGATAACAGGAGTTTTTAGTATGGTTTCAAAATGCCCACATTCTAATTGCTTACCGGTCCGCTGCAGCGGAAAATCAAGAACGATTTTTTCTTTATCCTTTTCCGCAGTGAGTACCCCACTAAGTGAATCAAAATGGATAGCCTTATCCGAGCAAGCAAGCCCTTTTTCATACAAAATATGAGAAGTTGCAAGAGTTGCATGACCACAAAGCTTTACTTCAACAGATGGGGTAAACCACCGCAGGTGGAAATGTTGATCAGCAATCGCCTTAACAAATACAGTTTCTGAAAGATTCATCTCAGCTGCAATTTGTTGACATTTTTTGTCTGAGAGAAAATCTTCTACAAAAACGACTGCAGCAGGATTCCCCACAAACGGTTTTGATGCAAAAGCATCAACAACAAAGAGCCTCATTTTAAATCATCCAAAGTAAGAAGAAAGTCCTTCTTGGGTTGGTTTCATCGATTTGTCTCCCTTTTTCCAGTTGGCAGGGCAAACCTCTCCATTTTTCTCGTGGAAGATTAAAGCATCGAGAAGGCGGAGAGCCTCATCTACAGATCGGCCAAGGGGAAGATCATTAACGAGTTGGTGGCGAATAATCCCCTCTTTATCAATAAGAAAAAGGCCG
Source organism: Chlamydiia bacterium (assembly GCA_020440285.1). Classification (GTDB taxonomy): domain Bacteria; phylum Chlamydiota; class Chlamydiia; order Chlamydiales; family Simkaniaceae; genus Neptunichlamydia. Next base: position 39,801 of record JAGROK010000133.1, read on the forward strand.
CGAAAAGCTATACCGCTCTCCTCATTGAGAACATGGTAGTCACGGGCAACCGTCTTATTAAGGTCGGAAACAAGGGGATATGTGACCCCTTCGATTCCCCCTTTTGATTTTGGGGTATTGACCCAGGCCAAGTGGCAATAGGGACTGTCAACTGAACATCCTACAACTTCGGCGCCACGCGATTCGAACTCGCCAAGCCTTTCTTGAAAAGCGTGGAGCTCTGTTGGGCAGACAAACGTAAAGTCTAAAGGATAGAAAAAGAAGATCACATATTTCCCACTAAAGAGATCGAGAGAAAAGTTGTGGTTAACCTTCCCTTTTGTAACAGCAGATGCTTTGAAATGGGGTGCTTTTTTTCCAATTAGTAATGAGTTCATTGATGCCTCCTAAAGGTAAGGGTTCCCAACCATTGTACACTAATTAAAGATTTCGCGCGCGCGGGGAAGCCAACTTTCATCCCCGATTGTCGTTGAAGGACCATGTCCTGAATAAACAACGGTTTCAGGGGGTAATTTTTCAAGCTTTTCTAGTGAGCGCCACATCTCCACTCGATTCGCTGTTGGAAGGGAGAGGTTCCCTATCGATCCTTTAAACAAGGTATCTCCAGCAAATAATATTTTTTCCTTTTCGATATAAAAACAGACCCCTCCGGGGGTGTGACCCGGCGTCTCAATCACTTGAAGTTCAAGATGGCCAACAGAGATGATTTGCCCCTCCTTAAGCTCGAACTCAGGTTCGACTCCCTCAATGGGAATCATCAGGGGAAGGGTGTCACTTCCCGGTTTGACAACATTGGGGCGATCACTTTTGTGTACATAAACAGGAATATCAAAACTTCCTTTGAGCTTTTTGACATCTCCAATGTGGTCCCAATGGGAGTGGGTAAGTAAAATAGCCTCAACCTCTACCCCACCAGAGGCATCGATGAGAGCCTCAGCACTTCCCGGCGCGGGATCAATAAAAACACCTTTGTTGGTTTCTCTGCACGTTAGAAGGTAAGCATTTGTTTCAAAAGGACCTGAAGGAAAACACTGAACTTGAGACATATTCATTCCAGTTGTACCGATTATGATTCAAAGCTTGGTTTTTCCCGGTATCAGCATCCCGATCTTTAATCCTCTCTCCATCGCTCCTATCTCTTGGATAGGAGACTGCTTCGATAGAATTAAATCTCGAGCGCTGATTTTGGGAAATTCCCAATTTTTGACTCGCGATCGGTATAAAAATGCACCGGAGAGGACTCGAACCTCTAACCTCCTGGTCCGTAGCCAGGTACTCTATCCAATTGAGCTACCGGTGCAGATCTGTCCATTGTGCGGAAGAATTCTTTTTCTCGCAAGAAGAAATCGCCTACTTACTACCATAAACCCTACCACTTATTGCAGGACATTCTTCATTCTTCGACAAGATTTTTATAGACCAACTTAGCGTAGTCTCTAATCTTATGCCACTCAGGATCATCCACAATGCCTTTGTCGTCATCAGGGCGCTTTTCACTCCTATCATAACCATCTACCATGTCATAGAGTCTTTTAAGCATTGCGTACTGAGAATCTGTCATCTCAATGCGACCAGTGTCCCTAGCATTTAAAACTGCTTCACCATCTTCAAGAAAATACATAATTGTATTTTCGTAGCACCCATAATCTTTAGGATTTTCACGGGCTACCCACTGATGGGATTGATATTCATAGTTTGAAATTTCTCTGATAATCTCAATAACCGAAGCAAAGGCTGGAACTACTTTTTTTTCTTTCCCCATACTTACCATCCTTTAAACTCAAATTCTGTTAACGGAATATGAGCCTCCTCTGCATTCTTTTTTACAAGTGCCCCTGTTTTTGAAACAGCTTCTTCTCCTCTTCTTTGAACAACATAGGGTTTTTGTTGAAGAGGATTAGGGCTTGTAGGATTCCCAGGCATCACACGAATAGTAAGGCACTGTTCTTCTGTGGTACCTGCCTTGATATAAACCATTCCACCACTTTTCTTAGAAATTTGAACAGTAGAGCTTTTAGGAATCCCCTTAGGGCGAGGAAAAGTTTCGAAGCCTGCTTGGTGGAGGATTTGACGTATCTGATGTTCGGAAAGAGGTTGGCTTTTAAAAGCCTGGTAAATTTCCCTATCTAATCGCTTTGATCCCTTTAGCCCTTTGAGGATAGAGGAGGTTTTTATATTCCACTCCTTTTGGTGCATAAGAAGAAACTGCTCAGCTCGGGTAGAAGCTGACATCTGTTTAAATGTTAAAGCTGCGTTTGCTTTCCGAAGGTTTCTATAAGCCTGTACTCCTTTTCCAACTCCTGCAAGAAGAACAAACTCTAGCCCATGACGACCAACCATCTCTCCTAAGAGCTCTCCTTGTCTCATGTAAGATAATTGATCCCCTTTTATTACAAGCTCTCTAAGCTCAGGGAACACTGTGCAAAGTATTCCTTCCGCCCCCTCAGCCCTAATGAGTTGAATTACTTCTTCAAATGCATTGTGCATAAGCCAAGACACCTCCTTGGGATTTGTTACGAATGCCCATAGCCCATGAGAAAGACCTGAAGCACTAGAAAGCATTGAGGGAAAAAAATTCTCTAAGCATTCACCAGCTCCTACTATGATTCCTTTAATCATCCCAGATGAAAAATCTAAGTACTCGTTGAAGTCTGCACAAATAGAATCTGTAGAGAGCCTTGATTTAGTAAAGTCTGCTATTGCGGAGTGAAAGTTCCCCGCTTCAAAATAAGCAATCGCTCTTTCTAAATAATCTTCATTGTTGTGAGGATGATTTGCCATGTAAGTAGAAAGAGTGAGAATTGCTTCATCAAAAAGTCCCACTTCACATTCTGCAGTTCCTTTTTTTAATTCTAATTCAGAGAGAATGTTTTCTGATATAAGTTGTGCAGGACAAATTTTAAACAAGTTTTTGATGTCTTCAATGCACTCAATATTGCTTCCTTGCTTGTAATGAATCCGAGAACGCTCTAGGTAAGAGGCAGGAGCTCGATGCTTAGCAATGCATTGATCAAAAATAGTAGTGTATTCCTCAAGCACTGCTGAAAATTGCTTTCTAATGAATGGCATATGAGTGAAAAAGATCTCATCATACAGCTTCTTACTGCTTTCAACTTTGCTTTCTTCCCCTTTTATTTGCTGCAGATCAAGTTGGATACTTTTAATTTCTCTTTCAAGCTCCGTAATCCATTCTTCATATTGCCCTTTCCTATATATCCACTGAGATGGGTCACCACAAAGAATATTCTGATATTCTTTAAGCTTTTTTTCTTTGCGCGCAACCTGTAATTCAAGCTCTTCGCGTATGAATCTAATATTTAAAAGATGATGGTTTTCTAATAGATTTCTTTCGCTTAAAAAATAATAGTCCATTTCAGAAGTATCACAAAATGCAAGGACTTCCTTTGAGCGGTTAAAAGTAAAATCTATTTCGTCTTCATAGTAAGAAAATTCTCTTTCACGTGCATTTGGATCAAAAAAGTTGTGAAACAATATTCCTTTTTTGTCCTTTTCTTCATCTGAGATCTGGTAGATTTCCCACCCTTGCAGTGGAATGCTTTTAAAGCCCTTGCAGCAGCACTTATATGAAGGCTTCTTGTTACTTAAATAATGAGCCCTCCAACACCCTTTAATAGAGTCAAGACTTGTAACCATTCTAATTTCTATCTGTCTAGGATAAGCTTCTAGATACCAAGAATCTTTTTCGTTGGTTGGAAGATGTACATACGGAAAGGGATCCCCTCTGCAAGCATAGCCCATTTTATCAAACTCATATAAAGCTTGAATACCCAACCACTCAACTTTGTGGACGCTCTCTGACCCCCATTTTCCACAATTATAGGGACATTCGAACTGGATTGTTGGAGGTGTAGAGACATAGAGCCAGTCAAACCATCCCGCATGGAGAAATATGGGAAATAAAAATAAAAAACTCACAATCTTCACGAGTTGTTCTTCAAGCTTTCGTCTAACCACACGAAAAAGGGTATAATGTTATGGAAAATAATTCAACGATTCCCTAGCCTGCTTCTACATATAGAGGAAAAGAATGAAAGCTACAAAAGAAGATATTGATTGGGACCAGCAGTGGGAGCTTCATGCTCCTAATTTTCAAAAAGGATTTGCACATGTCTCTTTAGCAGACTATGGGGGTCCTAGCTGCGCATTTAAATTAATGCCTGGACCTGGGTTTGGAGATCTTTCTCACCCAACCACCCGGATTGTCTTGACCCTCATGCCAAAAAAAATTATGGCGCCTGTGATTGATATTGGGTGTGGAAGTGGGGTTCTTTCTATTGCTGCAAAGCTCTCCGGTGCACCTTCAGTTTTTGGAATCGATATCGACGATGAGGCCATCGTCCATGCGAGAAAAAATGGAGCGTTGAATGGTGTTGAGTGCACTTTTGGAAAGACTTTGCCAATGGTTCCAAAAGATCCACTGATCTTAATGAATATGATTTCATCGGAGCAAAAAGTGGCGTGGAGCACTTTTCCATTGTTTAAGGGAACGATGATTGTTTCGGGTTATCCCAAAGAAGAAAAAGACCCCGATCATTACGGGGTCATTATCGAAAAGTTAGAACTCGAAGGATGGAAAGGATTTAAGATCCAATCTTAAATTACATCATCCCCATGCCGGGCATACCGCCCATTCCTCCCATACCGGGCATTCCACCCATTCCAGGGGGCATTCCCCCTTCAGAAGGATTGCTCTTCGGCTCAGGCTTATCTGTAATCATGCATGCTACCGTAATGAGTAGGCTTGCAATGGACGCTGCATGTTTAAGTGCACTCTTTGTCACAAGAACAGGATCGATCACACCTGCTTTGAGAAGGTCTTCAAAGGTATCGGTAAGTCCGTTATAGCCAAATGAACCTTCCCCTTCATAAATCTTCTCGGCAATGAGGTTTCCTTCTTTTCCGCAGTTATTTGCAATCGCTGTTGCCGGCGCAAAAGCTGCGCGACGAACGATCTCAAGACCGATTGTTTCTTCACCTGAAAGTTTGAGTTTGTCAAGCGCTTTTAGTGCGCGGAGAAGGGCGACCCCTCCTCCGGGAACGATGCCACCAATTACAGCTGCGCGGGTCGCATGAAGAGCATCTTCAACGCGCGCTTTTTTCTCTTTCATTTCAGTCTCTGTTGCTGCACCCACGTTAATGACTGCAACACCTCCCGCAAGCTTTGCTAAACGATCTTCTAGATTGCCTCTTTCATAGTCAGAAGTTGTGTTGTCAAGCTCGTGGCGGATTTGAGCAATCCTTTCTTGAACAGCTACAGGATTGCCTGCGCCATCGATTAAGGTCGTCTCTTCTTTTGTCACTTTAATTGTTTTAGCCAAACCAAGATCACTTAATTCGACATCTTCTAAGCTTAATCCTACATCGTCTGTCACAATATTTGCCCCTGTTAAAATGGCAATATCTTGCAGGATCGCTTTTCGGCGATCTCCAAACGCAGGAGCCTTAACGGCGCAAAGGGGCATTCCCCCTTTCAACTTGTTAATCACGAGAGTCGCTAAAGCTTCTCCATCGATATCTTCAGCGATAATAAGTAGAGGCTTTTGCCCTCCATTCATCACTTTTTCTAAGATAGGAACAAGCTCTTTTGCATTGGAAATCTTTTTATCTGTAATAAGGATTTGAGCATTGGTGAGCTCAGTTGCCATCTTCTCCGGATTGGTCACGAAGTAAGGAGAAAGGTATCCTTTATTGAATTGCATTCCTTCAACAACATCAAGAACTGTGTCAATTCCTTTTGCGTCTGCAATCGTGATGGTTCCATCTTTCCCTACTTTTTCCATTGCATCTGCAATCATTTTTCCCACTTCAGGATCGTTGTTAGCAGAAATGGTTGCAACCTGTTTGATTTCTTCAGGCTTATTGACAGGGGTTGAAAGGGTGTCTAACTCATCAACCATAGCTTGTACAGCTTTATCAATCCCTCTTTTGACACTCATGGGGTTTGCCCCCGCGATGACATTTTTCACCCCTTCTTTAAAGATCGCTTCTCCTAAAACAATCGCCGTTGTTGTCCCATCTCCTGCGACATCAGAGGTCTTCGAGGAGGCTTCCTTGACTAGTTGAGCCCCAATGTTTTCAAATTTATTCTTTAAAGTAATTTCTTTAGCAACGGTTACCCCATCCTTTGTTGAAAGGGGAAGACCCATTCCTTTGTTGATCACGACATTGCGCCCTTTCGGACCTAGAGTCACAATGACGGCCTTTGCAAGGGTTTTAACCCCTTTTAAGATTGATTTGAGAGCGCTCTCATTAAATTGCATCATTTTCGCCATAGGTCACCTCCTTATTCTACGACTGCAAGAACATCTTCTTCAGACATGATGAGGAACTCTTCCTCATCGACACTCACTTCGGTTCCAGCATAAGCTCCAAAAAGGACCTTGTCTCCAGCTTTAAGCTCCATTTTTTTAACACTTCCATCTTCTTGCATTTTTCCAGGGCCTGTCGCAAGAACTTCTCCCTGTCTCGGTTTTTCCTGTGCAGAATCAGGAAGAAGGATCCCCCCTTTACTCATTTCAGCTTCTGATCGCTTGACAAGTAGGCGATTTCCTAATGGCTTAAATTTTTTGAAAGACATGATCGTTACACTCCTAAAGCATTTGTTTTTTAGACAAGAGAATATGTGAACCCTCCCTTTTTGTCAACTGACTTAGCAAAGAAAACGCCTGATTGCTAAAAGTCTCTAATTAATAGAGCAAATATTTTTCTCGAATCTTCTTAAATTGCTCACGTTCATTTTTTTGGTGGGCAATCATCTTCCAAGCTGCATAACGTTCATGAAGCATCAAGCGGTAGATCTCATCATTTCCATTTGCAAGACAAAACATTCTTTTCTTCTCCCCATTAACCTTTTCCAAATACCCCTTTGTCTCTTTCGGGTAGAGACTTTTGAGAATCCCCATAAGAAGATACTGAACGCTTAGAGGTTGATACCGACGAATATCTGTCACTCGAATCAAAACGCCGTGACACTCCTTCCCTTTAAGAGACCCATAAAAAGGGCGGTAGTGGAAAGGAAAGAAATGAACACCTGGAAGGTTTTGACTGTTAAGTTTATGCGCAAATGCTTCGGCATCAATCCATGGAGCTCCCACTACCTTAAAAGGGAGGGTGTACCCCACTCCAATGTTTACCATTTCAAGTTCGCCGATAATTCCAGTCGATGCATAGAATAAAGGGGTATCTGGCTCTGGGATGTGGGGACTTGTTGGAATCCAGGTGAGCCCCGTTTCTTTAAAAGACATCGTCCGCTTCCACCCCTTCATTGGAACCACTGTCAACTGACACCCTATTTTATATTCTTCATTAAAGAATGTAGCAAGCTCTCCGATTGTCATCCCGTGGCAATAGGGAACATTGATATATCCAATGATCGAGCGCCATTTGGGTTCAAGCATTCCTCCATCAACAATCAAGCCATTGATCGGGTTGGGGCGATCGAGAACAATCATGGGGATCTTTTCTTTTGCCGCCTCCTCCATCACATAAAAAAGGGTGGTTGCATAAGTGTAAGAGCGGACCCCGATATCTTGAATATCATAGATCAAAAGATTGATCCCTCGAAGCATTTCTGCCGTTGGACGCCGCGTCTTCCCATGAAGGCTATAAACCCTTAACTTGTTAGCCTCTCCATGCTCAACATCTTCTCCAGCGTAGGCATTTCCCGACCACCCATGCTCTGGGCTAAAAAGGGCAACAACGTGCATCCCCTCTTTCTGAAGAACCTCGAGGGTTGGAATCATCTCTTTATTCACCCCAGTTTGATTGCTGATTAACCCAACCCGTTTTTGTTGCAACGGTTTATGGTGTTTCTCGCTTACAAAGACATCGATCCCAAGATCAACGACTCCAAACAGAGGAGAAAAGCAGAGAAGAAAGAGAAGTTTCCACATATTAAAATAGTTTAGATGAAAAATGATTTTTCTTGTACAAGAACAAGTACGGGGGGATGTGTTTAAGAAAAGTCGTGTCGTAAATGTCAGAGAAACAACATGAATCAAAAGAGATGCACCAAGCACGCGATCTTTTAGGATCGGCGTTAGGGACCCCTATGTCAATGGAGGAGAGGGAGAAAAAAGCTATTGAGCTTGCCGCCCTTATCTTGACAGAATCAAATGCTCGGCTGACAAAAGAAGAAAAAAAGAGATATGGAGAGCTCCATCGAATGATGAGCGATCCTGTCGGGAAGGTTTTTCTAACAGCGATGACCGACCAGTGCTTTCGCTCGAAAAATAGCGATCGCATTGCGGATCAAATGATTTACCTTTTGAACCTCTATGGCATTCCAAAGTTTTTTTCTCCTTTCAAGCGACTGCAACTCTACTTCTTTAAGATTTTAGGAGATAAATTCGCAAACCTCTTGGTCCCTATTGCGATCTACACCCTTAGAAAAGAGACTGCATCGGTTATTATTCCAGGTGAAAAGGGTCCCCTTTCCCGCCACATTAAAAAGAGGAAGGAAGAAGGAATCCGTCTGAATCTGAATCACCTTGGGGAAGCAATACTTGGAGAAGAGGAAGCTCTCCGTCGCCTTGATATCTATTTAGAAGATCTTAAACACCCCCACATCGATTACGTTTCAATCAAAATCTCAACGATCTACTCGCAGCTGAACCTCCTCTCCTACGACAAGACTATAGAAGAGCTCTCCAACCGCCTTAGACAGTTATATCGAGCGGCGATGGAAAATCCCATTACCCTTCCCGATGGGAGAAAAAGCTCAAAGTTTGTCAATCTCGACATGGAAGAATACCGCGACCTTCATCTCACCAAAGATCTATTCATGAAGGTCTTAAGCGAACCAGAGTTCTCATCCCTTTCTGCAGGCATTGTTTTGCAAGCCTACCTTCCCGATAGTCACGAAATCCAAAAAGAGCTCACGGAGTGGGCGATGGAGCGGGTGAAAAAGGGAGGAGCTCCGATTAAAGTGCGGATTGTAAAAGGGGCAAACATGGCGATGGAGCAACATGAAGCTTCCCTCAAAGGGTGGCCTCAAGCTCCCTATACCGCCAAAGTGAGAACCGATGCAAATTATAAACGGATGGTCCTTTATGCTTGCCAAAGTACCCATGCCCACGCCGTCCATATTGGGATTGCCTCTCATAATATTTTCGATATTGCCTTTGCCATGATCCTCCGATTGGAAAATCGAGTCGAAAGAGAAATCACCTTTGAAATGCTCGAGGGGATGGCCGATCACATGAGACGCGTTGTCCAAGCCCTTACAGGAGATATCCTCCTCTACTGCGCTGTTGCAACAAAAGAAGATTTCCAAAGCGCTATTGCCTATCTGATCCGTCGCCTCGATGAAAATACAGGGGCAGAAAATTTTCTTGCTCACAGCTTTGGCCTTAAAGCAGGAACCAAAGAATGGGAAGTGCAATCTTCTCTTTTTTCTGAAGCTTGTCAGCTAAAAGATGTCGTGGAAAATGAGCCACGAAAAAAACAAAACCGTTTAGAAGAACCTCTCCATCTCGATCTTAACGCCCCCTTTGAAAACGAGCCCGACACCGATTTCTCTCTCCCTCAAAACCGGATATGGGGTCAAAACATTATCAAAGAGTGGAAAGAGAAAAAAATCGATCCCATCCCCCTTGTTATTGATGGAGAGGAGATTCATACAAAAGAAGAAGGGAAGGGATATGACCCATCAGAGCCAACGCGCCCTTACTACACCTATTCAAAAGGGAGTTGGGAGGAGATCGATCGAGCTCTAGATTGCGCAAAAAAAGAGGAAAAGAGGTGGGCAAACACCTCTGTTGAAGAGCGGTGCTCTCTCCTTTCAAAAGCTGCAGAAAAACTCCGCGAACAGCGTGGAAACCAAATTGGATCGATGATCGGTGATGCTGGGAAAGCCTTGATCGAAGCAGATGTCGAGGTTTCTGAAGCGATCGACTTTGCAGAATACTACCTCCGTTCAATGCGTCAACTGTCCACACAAAATGACATCGAATGGAGCCCCAAAGGAACAATCCTTGTTGCCTCTCCTTGGAACTTTCCAAAAGCTATTCCCTGCGGAGGGATTTTAGCAGCGCTAGTTACTGGAAACTGCGTCTTATTTAAACCTGCACCAGAAACTGTTTTCACCGGTTATGAACTTGTCAAACTTCTTTGGGAAGCTGGAATCCCCAAAAAAGTTCTTCAGTTTATCAATTGTGAGGATGATCCCGTTGGATCCAAACTAATCCAAGATAAAAGGGTAAGTAGCGTCATTTTAACCGGAGCCACCAGCACAGGAAAACTCTTTATGAAACTCCGCCCTGGCATCGATCTTTACGCCGAAACAGGAGGGAAAAATGCTCTTATCGTCAGCGCCCTTTCCGATCGTGATCTTGCAATCAAAGAGCTCATTCAATCTGCTTTTGGTCACAACGGACAAAAATGTAGCGCAGCCTCCCTTGCTATTTTAGAACAAGAGGTCTACGATGACCCCCACTTCTTAAGGCAACTCAAAGATGCAGCAGCTAGCTTAAAGGTAGGATCTCCTTGGGATCTTTCAAATAAAATGACCCCTCTCATCAATCCACCCAATGAAGCCCTTCATCGAGGACTCACCACCCTCGAAGAGGGAGAATCTTGGCTTTTAGAACCTACCCAAGATCCTCACAATCCCCACCTTTGGACGCCAGGAATTAAACTCGGGGTCAAGCGGGGAAATTTCACCCAAAAAACCGAGCTATTTGGCCCAGTCCTTGGTCTCATCCGTGCAGACAATCTTGATCAAGCCATCCACATTGCGAACTCAACACCTTACGGCCTCACTTCAGGGATCCACTCCCTCGACAAACGAGAGCAACAAAAATGGCAACGCCTCATCATCGCTGGAAACTGCTACATCAACAGAAGCATCACAGGAGCTATCGTTCGCCGGCAAGCCTTTGGAGGAACCAAAAACAGCTCCTTCGGCCATGGATCAAAAGCGGGAGGACCTAATTACCTCACCCAATTCATGCACGCAAAACAAATTGGCATCCCAAAAGAAAAATTTCCCGTCAGCGAATGGGTAAACAATCTCACCCGCTTTCTAGAGAAGTTCGATTTATCTGCAGAAGATCTTGGAATTTGGTATGCGAGCGTTTCAAGTTATGCCTATCACTGGCAACAATTCAAAAGGGATAAAGATCGCTCGAAGATTGTAGGAGAAGATAACTTTCTTCGCTATCTCCCCCATAAAAAAATGGTCTTCCGCATCACACCTCACGACAGCCCTCTTGACTACCTTCGGGTTTTTGCTGCCGCTCTCACCACTGAAACACGTCTAGAAGTCAGCTGGGAAAAAAGTGAGGATGCAAAGGTAAGACAAGCTAATTGGGAAGCCCTTCTTCCTATCTTTAATATCATTGAAGAAACCGAACAAACCTTTATCAATCGTCTTGAACATGGTCATATCAAACGGATCAGAATGCTCTCCAAGCCCTCAGAGAACCTCTTGAAAAAAGGGGCTGAAATCGCTTGCTACATCGATTCTGCTCCAGCCCTTGCAAATGGACGGATCGAGCTCCTTCATTATCTAAGGGAAATGTCTCTTTCCGTTTCCTACCACCGCTATGGAAATCTCGGACTCCGCGAAGGAGAGCTCCGCAACCCCATTTTATAGTGTTTTCACTGTCAAACTTAAAGCTATACTACTCGTGGTTCAAAGCTTGGGATTTAACCCTATCGCACTCCGGGGTTTAATGCGTTGGCCCCGGAGATTGCTCACAAAAACTAGCTAAAAATTCTTTGGCTCTTGACTAGCAAAACAAATAGGAATATGTTGTTTTGCTATGAAATTCAGTAGGTTAAGTAAGTATAAAATTAGAAAAATTTTAGAGGTGTTTTGTAACGATTTAAATGCTTCTGTTGCAGC
>JAGROK010000134.1 GCA_020440285.1 Chlamydiia bacterium
AGAGTCAGGGCTCCCTTACCTTAAAGAACTTGAAGAGCGGCAGGAGACCTACCTCGAAAAAGGGGCCGATGCCCTCGCGTTTACAGGCATTCCAACGGGATTTACAGATTTAGATAAGTTGATCAATGGCCTTGCCCACTCGAACCTGATTATTTTAGCAGGAAGGCCTGGAATGGGAAAGACAGCTTTTGCTCTTAATGTTGCTGAGCATGTTGCCTTCAAACATCAAATGCCTGTTGGAGTTTTTTCTCTTGAAATGAGTGCAGAACAACTCTTGCATCGAATGATCTGTTCTCAATCAGAAGTTGAATCATCTAAAATTCAAACAGGCTCACTAAACGGGTCAGAGTATCAGCGGGTTGTTGGCGCCATCAACAAAATGCAAAAAACAACTGTCATTATCGATGACCAACCGGGACTAAAAATTACCGATCTCAGAGCACGTGCTCGCCGAATGAAAGAGGCTCATGACATCCAATTCTTAGTGATCGATTACCTCCAACTCCTTTCGGGATCAAGTACTTATTCGAGTAGCGATAACCGCCAAGGTGAAATTTCTGAGATCTCTCGGATGATGAAAACTCTTGCAAGAGAGCTCAATATTCCAATTTTATGTGGCTCGCAACTCTCTCGAAAAGTTGAAGAGCGTACAGGACACCGCCCCATGATGAGCGATCTAAGAGAGTCGGGGGCTATTGAACAAGATGCCGATATTGTGATGTTCCTCCTTCGTCGAGAATATTATGACCCTTACGATAAGCCTGGCCTTGCCGAGGTGATCATTGGAAAAAATAGACATGGCAAGGTCGGAAGCGTTGAGGTGGCTTACCGAAAAGAGTTCGCTCAATTTGCCAATTATACCCCTACAGATGACTCTTCAATCGAAGACAACTCTGAGGCCTTTCAAGAATTCTCTCCACAATAGTTTTTACTTTTTTCTTTTGTTCTTTTATACAAGAATTATGAACCTATCAAGAATTAAAGACGCTTTTTTATTCCACTTTTTTTGCCCCCTTTTCCCCTTTATCTTTTTTGCCTCCTCTTTGTTGGCACTTCCTAAAACGCATCAAGTCAAAGTTGGCACTGCAACCCTTTCTGAAAATGGAAAGCACCTTCATATTGTGACGGGTGATAAAACCATTATCCATTGGAAAGACTTTTCCATTAACCCTGGAGAAATTGTCCGATTTATTCAGCCGGGCAAAGAATCTGCAGTTCTCAACCGCGTCACAGGGGGCAGTCCTTCAAAAATCTTCGGAACTCTTAAAGCAAACGGATCTTTATACCTAATCAATAAGCACGGCGTGATTATCGGAAAAGAAGGGTTGGTAGAGGTAGGGAACTTTCTCGCTTCAACACTCGATGTTCGAAACTCTGATTTTCTTAATGGAAAAGAACTCTTATTTAATGGAAAGACCCAACAAGAAATCACGAATTTAGGGACGATTCATGCTTGGGATGGAACAGTCACTTTACTGGGATTTACAGTTGTCAATTCAGGGCATATCGAAGCAGATAGAGTTCAAATGGGTGCAGGACACTCGATCCTTTTAAAACCAGATGGAGAAGGGATTTATATTAAAACCTCTTCAGGAGAAAAAGGAGAGGTTGGGATTTCCCATACAGGAACGATTCATGCTCTTGAAACTCAGCTAAAAGCCGATGGGAACCTTTACGCTCTTGCGATTAAAGACGATGGGATTATTGACGCAGGAAGCTTTATTAACCGCAGCGGAAGGGTATACCTTGTAGGGGATGGGGGAACAACTGAAGTTGGTGGCTTCATTAATGCCCCTAAAGGAA
>JAGROK010000135.1 GCA_020440285.1 Chlamydiia bacterium
CTTTGTGAAGTCGTGCTTTTCTAGTAGCTCTTTGGGGATGAGTATCGTTGCTTCCATACTGTTTCTCCGTTTGAGAAAACAGTTTACACCGCGCCTGTATTATTTAAAATTTCAATTAGTATAAGTTAATCCCAATCACTTTATTCCAATCGTCTAAAGACATTTCCGTAAAAGGAGAATCTTTTTGAAGTCCTGCGTTATTCACCAAAATATCAATCGTTCCAAACTCTTTAATCATCAACTTGAACATCGCTTGGACATCCTCTTCCTTAGAAACGTCCCCTTTGATTACAAGAACCTTTCCACCAAATTTAGAAGCCTCATCGGCGACCCCTTCAGCCCTTTCTTTCGAGCCTGCGTAGTTAATGACAACATCTGCTCCCGCTTTTGCAAAGGCAAGGGCAACCCCCTTTCCAATCCCTGAACTCGATCCCGTAATAAGTGCTTTTTGTCCCTCTAATAACTTTGACATCGCGCGTCTCCTTTTCTCAAACAAATAGCTGATTGCTGACTCTTTTGCAAGAAGCCTTCTGCCCCGGAGTATAGGTCGTACTCCGGAGTTCTACCCAACAATTCGAAATTAAGTTATAGTGACCAGACATGGGCGTTGTGAATATTATCCCAAAGGTTTGTAAGCTTTTTCCTGGTGTCACCTCAGCTGTTTTACATTTAGGAATGACTCTGGTAGCGGTTTACCATTCCTTCTGTGGAAACGTTGTCATCAATACCTCCTTTGAAAAAGCTCAAGGAATTGAAAGGGTGGCGAACTTTCTCTTAATGCCCACTCAATATCTTTGTGATGGGAAAGTAATCACTCTTGATGGTAACAACCACTTCGAGGTGAAAAGACGTTTTCAATACAGCGCCCATAAAAAGATTTATTCCCCCCTTTCTCTCACCTTCTTTACCCCTGGATTAATTCTAGGCGGGACCATTAAAGGAATCGCTCTTCTTAACCCTGAGGTAAAAAAACGACACCTCGCTTTAAAGGCCCACTTTGCCTCGACTGAAGTTGTCCCTGAGCTTGATTATTATCGAGAAGTAGGGATCGATGTCACAGATTGGCAAAAGGGAGAAAAATGCATCTCTCAAGGATATAAAAGGGGCCCTGGCGCTGAAAACCACCTAGCCGCTGATAAGGAAGGGTTAAAAGCAATCATAACCCTTTTGACAGAAGCAAAAATCCCCTTTTGGGTTGACTGCGGCACTTGCATCGGAGTTTATCGCCATGGTGGAATCATTCCCTGGGACAACGATCTTGACATTTCTGTCCTAATCAACGATTTTCAAAATGTTCGCAACGTTTTAAAACAGCTTAATCCTAAGAAATTTGCTTCGCAAGATTGGTCAGGACGAAATTCCTCTGGAAACTACATTCGAGTTTACATCAAGGAGAGTCACAACCATATCGATATCTACCACAATGCCATCGATCCAATCGGAAAAACAGTTACCTATATCATCGCCCACCAAGAGAGCCATTTCATGGCTCAAGACTGGAAGGAAAGGGAAAAAAGGCAATCCCATCCGATCCCGTTCGATGTGATCTTCCCTTTAAAGAGAGGGATGCTAGATGGAATCGAGGTTCCTGTTCCCAATCAAACAGCCCGCTTTATTCAATACAAGTATGGCCCAAATATCGATCCTCCCCGCCTTTATAACGAAAAAAGTGGCCGATATGAAAAAGATCTCTCCCATCCATACTGGAATGTCCCTTTAGCCCATTAATATCTTGACTATCTAGTAAATATTTTGCTAGCATCTTCGGTTCACCCACTAATAGAGGTTGTGGCATGCTTAAAAAGTGTCTTTTGTTATTCGTTCCAGTGATCCTATTTTCTCATCAACTTCCTCAAGAGGAAAAAAGGGAGGAAATGCCTCCTATTACACCAGCTGCAGGCCCTCTCCCAAATCATCAAGTGGATGTGGTCCTCGATGTTGAATTCTTATATTGGTATGCCACTACAACGAATCTTTCCTATGCAACCAAATATGTCGTCACTGAGCAAGGGAATACCCTTGATCCTGCTGCGCGCATCATTAGCCCAGAAAAAATTTATGAACCCTCGTGGAGCTGGAACCCTGGGATGCGCGTGGGACTTGGGGTGGTGATCGATCACGATGGATGGAACATTCATGCCGATTGGACCTATACATACAACAGCACTTCCAATGCGCAGAGCGTTGCCCCGTTTCCAATTAACAACCTCACAAATCAGCAAAACATTGCAGGCACTGAAGCTCTTGCCTCTCCATGGTTTATTGAAGGTACTAATATTAACTTTACACGGATCAGCTCAATATGGAGTCTTTTACTCCACCAAATCGACTTGGAGCTAGGACGAAAATTTTGGGTGAGCCCTCACCTTGCTCTCCGCCCTTTTGGAGGCTTGCGAGGACACTGGTCTCGTATGTTCTCAAATATTCGGGGAATTTTTGAGGGATCTGACCTTGGAAACCACCCTCGCCTCTTACAAGAAACGGCGCGGCGCACCCAAGACTATTGGGCAGTAGGCTTTGTTGGAGGGCTTGAAAGTGCCTGGCACTTAGCCCGCAATTGGAGCATTTTTATCGACTGGGCTTTTTCCCTTGTCTATGGCCCTTTTGACGTCCAATCCCGCTTCCGATCGGCTGGAGTCAACACCAACAACCAGGTTGTTTCAAACTTTTCTGTCTCCTTCAACCACGATGACATCTATACCTTGCAACCCATCTATGACCTAGCCCTTGGATTGAGGTGGGAGCTCCCCATCTACGACTCTGCTTACCGAGTTTGTTTTGATATGGGATGGGAAAATCACCTTTACCCAAGTTTTAACCACTTAGACCTCAATACATCGGCCTCGGATAATGGAGGAACCTTTCTTCCAGCAGGTGGAGATTTAACCCTTTCGGGACTTGTCCTTCGTGGACGGTTTGAATTTTAGGAGAATAGCGCAATGAAAACACTCCCCCTTCTCCTCTTTTTGATCCCAACCTTTGCCTGGAGTGCTCCTTATAACCGTTATACTCCCCCTTCTCCGAAGCAAGTTGTAGAAGAAACTCCTCCCCCACCCGTGATTACCCCTCCTGTCTCTCCGATGCCTACAAATAGATATGACATCACCTTTGAAGGAGACTTCTTGTGGTGGACGGCAACTGTCACAAACCTCAGTTATGCCACCAAATATGAAGTCATCCCTGTAGAAAACGTTCCCCCTCAACCAAACTCAACAACGCAAGTTGATAAAATCTACGAACATGATTGGGACTGGAGCGCAGGGGTGCGCGCTGCCCTAGGACTTAATACCACTCACGATGGATGGGACCTGACAACCGATTGGACCTACTTTTCTAATTCCTTTAATGCTGAAGAAAAAGTCCACAGCCCTATCAATACCTTCTTCACCGAAGAAGCAAATCCGATAGGAACCCAACTTCTCTCAAACGCCTTCTCCAATTTTAGCGTTGCCGATTCGATGGCCACCAAAATTGTTGCTGAAGGGGGATTTCAGATGAATCAGATCGATTTAGAACTTGGACGAAACTTTTGGATCAGCCCTCGACTTAAACTTCGTCCCTATGGAGGAGCCCGCGCCCATTTTTCTCATCTCGATTTTCGAAGTCGGAAAACGTTTGAAGGAAATGGGAATTCCACCTTAGTTGGTTTTGCCGAGTGGAATGACCGCCAAAAACAAAAGTTTTGGGGCGTTGGAATCCTCGGTGGAATCGATACCTCCTGGAACCTTTATAAAGCACTCCACATCTTTGGAGCAGGAAGCTTTTCCCTTGCCTATGGCCCCTTTAAAAATACCACCACCTTTAAAACAATCATCCGGAATGCCAACCGCTCTGCCATCTTGCACCAAGGGGATCACAAACGTCTTCATGATCAGATATGGACGATGCAGCGCACCCTCGACCTATCCCTTGGCCTCCGGCTTGAAAACACCTGGGTCAACCCTCAATTTCAGGAAACCTTTAGGATGATCCTCGATCTAGGTTGGGAGATGCACCTTTATCCAGGCTATAATCACCTTGATCAGACGGCCTCTGACCGCTCTAATTTTTCCAATAACTCAACCCTCAGCACACCGATGGCCTATTATCTCCCCTGCCGAGGCAACCTCACCCTTTCAGGACTCGTCTTCCGCGGCCGCTTCGAATTTTAGTCCTCTGCAAAGGACCAACATCTCATTTTATCAGCCTATGCGGTTTAGCTTTTACATAAATTGTAGTTATGATAATCTAAAGTACAACTTCAGAATATCTAAGAAACCAAATGTATAAAAGAACTTTAAAACCTTATATACAAGAGCTTGCAAAAAAATACCCCGTTGTCACTCTAATGGGACCTCGGCAATCAGGAAAAACAACCCTTGTCAAAGAGGCTTTTCCCCATATGCCCTATGTCAACTTAGAAGACTCAGATCACCGCTCTTTAGCCATTTTAGATCCTAAAAGGTTCATGGAGAGCTATCCAAATGGGGCTATTTTTGATGAAATTCAAAATGCTCCAAACTTGCTCTCCAATATCCAAGTCCTTGTTGATGAAGCTCAAAAAAATGGGATGTTTATCCTTACAGGAAGCCATCAAGCAGAACTCCATTCAGCTGTTTCTCAATCACTCGCAGGGAGAACAGCACTCTTGCGCCTTCTCCCCCTTAGTATGCAAGAAATGCGCGATGCAAAGATAAAAGACCCCCTAGAAAAGATAATCTTTCAAGGAGGATTTCCAAGGGTTTATAAAGAAAGACTCCCGATCGCAAATGCTTATAGCAGCTATTTTCAAACCTATGTTGAACGAGATGTTAGACAAATTCTTCAAATTAAAAATATTCTCCTATTTGAAAGATTTATTAAATTAATCGCCAGTAGAATTGGTCAACTTGTAAATTACGCAAGCCTTGCCACTGAAGTTGGGGTATCAGCCGTTACAATCAGAGAATGGGTCGCAGTTCTTGAGGCAACCTATATTATTGTTCGACTTGAGCCTTACTTTGAAAACTTTGGAAAACGTCTTGTAAAATCTCCAAAAGTTTACTTCTCGGACACAGGACTTGCTTGTTACCTACTTGGCATTGAGACACCTGAGCAACTAAATAGCGACCCCCTCTATGGCAATCTTTTTGAAAATTGGGTAGTTCTAGACCTTATAAAAGCTCGTTATAACCAAGGAAAAGACCCTCACTTCTACTTTTACCGCGACACTTCAGGAAAAGAAGTCGATCTATTGCTGCAGCAAGGGAGCCATCTCATTCCAATTGAAATTAAAAGCAATAAAACATTTTCCCCAACCTTTCTGAATGGGCTTAAGTATTTTCATAAGCAAGCTCCTAAAAAAGCAAAAGGGGGCGCTATTATCTATAGCGGCACAAAAACACAAAAAATTGAAACGTTTGAGCTTTTAAATGCTGAAAACTGCTTCCGCTTTATTTAGAATTCTCAACTCATTTTTCACAATCGGTGTAAATTTAGCCAATATCGGGTATGACGAAATTCCCCGGTTTTTACTAAAGCCCTTTTTTTGACAAGGTCTGCCAAATCTCTTGTCGCGGTCGCTCTCGATGCTTTTGTAATTGCAATATAATTTTCAGCACTTAGCCCTCCTTTAAACCCTGCAGGCCCTTCAGCAAACATCCTCACTAAAACCTTCTCTTGTCGCCCATTCATTTTACCCGATAGAGATGTCAATATCTTAGATTTTTCAATTAAGAAATAAAGAAAAGCAACCGATTCTCTTTGAGCTTGTAGAGCCGCACTCGCAAAAAACTGAACCCAATCTTGGATATTCAAGGAGCGATTACATCTGCCAAGTTCTTTGTAGTACATTTTCTTTTGATTTTCCAATACCTTCGAGATTGCAATCAATACAGGTTGTCCAATCCCCTGAGAAAAAATCTTTTCAACCAAAATACGACCAATCCTTCCATTCCCATCTTCAAAAGGATGAATGCTTTCAAAATAGACGTGCGCCATAGCAGCCCGCCCCAATATAGACTTAGAGTCAAAAGAGGCACTAAACCACTTGATAAATCGAGTCATCTCTTCTTTTACCCTTGAGGAAGGGGGGGCTTCAAAATAGACTTTCCTTGCATCATATCGATTCGAAACAATCTGCATTGGCTCTTGATGACTTCGATACTTCCCAGACCCTTTCTCATCAAAAAGGATCGCATGCCACTTCCAAAGCATTTCATGAGTCAATGGAAGATCAAAGGTTTTGTAAACATCAATAAGGAGCTTAGCCATTTGACTTTCTTTCTTTTTCTCCCTTTTCATGTTATCATTTAACCCAAATTCCTTTTTAATCGATGACTGTAAACTTTCACGACTTAGAATTTCGCCCTCAATTCTCGAACTTTCCAAACCTTCTAGACTTAGCATTTCAACAATAAATTGATTGGAATCGCTCTCATCTAAACACTTTAAGTATGCCGATGCCCTCCCCAGTTCTAAGAGAAATTCTTTTTCCATCTCTTTAATCTGATCAAAATCGCATTGAAAATGTGGCCAATCAGGGAGTTCCCAGTTCCATGGCATGAGCAATAAACCTCCTTTCTATAACTCATATTTTAGCAAATTTTGAGTAATAGAGCAACCCTCTATAACTCAAAATAATCTTAAACCGCTTATTTTAAATGATTAAAATTATTTCTAGATTTTGGGCCCGTGTTGAGCTCTTTCCCCCAACAGATCTGGGGATGTAACCTCCCTCATTCATTGCAATTTTTATTGGGTTATTAAGCCTAGAAGGTGTACCTTATAAAAGCGATCTTAGGACACTTTAGTAATGGAGAAAGCAGTGTATACCAAGCTCTTGAAAGGCTTTGTTGCGTAAATAGCCACGGATACGGTTTTTCTTGAGCTTGGGAAGCTAATTCTGTAAATTTTTTGTTTTGCACAACTAAAAATTGCAGAGGTAGCGATGACTAAGCCTAGAAAAA
>JAGROK010000136.1 GCA_020440285.1 Chlamydiia bacterium
TCCACATAAATAGGCAATCTTTTTTACATCGAAACTCGGACAGCTCTGCGGAGCTGCCCATCATTTCGATGTAAAAAATCTCACCTGTTTATGCAGCCCTAAAGGGAAAAATAGGTCGCACTTCGGGGTATTATTTAATGAGTCAGATGGTAAATCTCAAGAACCATGACACTTAAGCCAAAGAGAATAAGGAAGATAAGGACCCCTTTATTTTCAAGCCAAGTGAGATCAGCCTTGAGCTTCTGGCTGTACTTTCCTACCCATAGGAGCCCTATAGGGAGAAGACCATTGAGAAAAGCCTCACCAAACCCTCCAGCAACCCCTAAAGCCGTTGTAAAGACCCCTGGGTTGAGGGTGGCCAAGATAAAGGGAGGAACAAACGTGAGAAAAGTCAACCCTATCCGCTTCCAACCCTTTCGCCTCTCAATCTTCAAGCCATCACCAAGGAAGTCAACCATTGAAAATGCCACTCCTAAGGTCGATGTCACGATTGCAAAAAAGGCAAAAAAGCGCCCCAGCCTAGCAAACCCTTCTTCCCCAGTAACCGATGAAAAAGCAGCCGTGACTGGAGTTCCTTCAGATAAGGTTTTTTCAATGATTTCTTGAGGAACCACCCCTATGATGAGCCATTGCCATACGATGTAGACAATCAGAGGAAGGAATGATCCCCAAAATACAGCCAAGCGGAGCGATTTTTTATCTCGCTTTAAATAGGTGCAAAGAGAGGGAATCACATTGTGAAAGCCAAAAGCGCTAAATAAAACAGGCATAGCCATCACCATGATGCTCCAATTTGTCTCTTTTAACCGGGGCATCTCCACTTCACTACTTCCACTCCCAATCAACATCAACCAAGAAGCAATCATTGCAATGCTCATAATGATATTTACCCGATCAATTGACCTTGGACCAATTGCAACAATTGCTCCAAAAAGCGCTCCAAAAAGGGCAAAGGCTTGCCACCCACTCACTGAAAATCCGATCGCAGAAAAGGCCTCGGCAAGAAGGGGGCTTCCCGCTGCAAAATAGGCAATCATAAGACAATAGTAGAGAAAGATAAACATCCCCCCAGAAAAAAGACGTCCCCCTTTTCCAAAAAAGCGCCCTGCAATGGAGAGGACATTGCTCCCATCCTTCATCCATAAAGTCACCTCCAGGAAAAGGAGCCCTGTACAATACATAAAAAACCAAACGATCGTGGTCATCACAATCCCTGGAACAAATCCTGATCCCCCCGTTACAAGAGGGATACCGAGCATTCCTGCTCCAATCATTGTCCCAGCAATGAGAAAAGTTCCACTAACGACTCTAAAAAGATTTGCTTTCATAGATCGGATAGCGCTGCAACTTTAGCACCTTTTTGTTTCATTTCTTCAAGAGCTTTATCTTCATCATAAACAGCGCGGCACGCATCAGCGATCACCACCACTTCATAACCAAGCTCTAGAGCATCTAATGCAGAGAATTTAACACAAAAGTCCGTTGCAAGTCCAACAATATAAAGCTTTTTAACCCCACGTTCTCTTAAGTAATCATCAAGCCCTGTTTCTGTTTCCCCATCGTTATCGAGAAAGGCACTATAACTATCGGTATTGGAATTAGCCCCTTTATAGACAAAATGATCGATCTCTTTTTGATTCAATTCTTTGACAAGAGCAGCTCCATGAGTATTCTGGACGCAGTGGATAGGCCAAAGCTCTTGAGCTCTTCCATGCACCTCTACAGTTTCCCCCACTTTTTTCCCATGTGTCTTTGCAAAACTCACATGCCCTTCGGGGTGCCAATCCTGGGAAGCTGCTGTGACATCAAATTTTCCAATCAAGTCATTAATAGCTCGAATAATTTCATCTCCCCTCTCAACTCCTAGGGCCCCTCCAGGCATAAAATCATATTGGAGATCAACAATAAGGAGTCCTTTTTTCATTTTTTCGTCTTAATCCCATCAATTAATTTCATCTTTAAGTCGTAGACCCCTTTCTCAAGCCCCGTAAAGTAGGTATGGGGGTGTAGAAAACGGCGAATAGAGGGACAAAAAGTTTCCAACTCTTTAAAAGTATTTGCGCGGATATCACAAAGTTTTGGGGAAGAATATACCCTCTTCCCTTTTTCAAATATAGGAACAAGAAGGTCGCGGCTTGCAAGTCCTTTTTCAGTCCATTGGCGCCTTGTAGGATCAATGGGATCAATAAGCTCACACTCCTCTGTAGCCCCCTTTTCAAAATCATAAAGCATATCACACACTGCTTTTCCTTCTTGGTCATAAAAACGGCGAACTTGAAGGGTCCCTGGATTTGTCGTTTTCACAAGTTGCTCTGAAATTTTTAACTTATTGACCCACTTGCCCTTTTCGTTCTGAATTGCAGAGAGTTTATAAACCCCATCTAGAGCTGGCTGATCCTTTGCAGTAATAAGGTTAGTTCCAACTCCCCATAAGTTAATCTTAGCTCCTTGCGTTTTAAGATCTCGGATGATTTTCTCATCAAGCTCATTGCTCGCCATAATCTTAGCATCAGGAAACCCCCCTTCATCAAGGAGCTTTCGAATTTGAATGCTAAGCTGCGCTAAATCCCCCGAATCAAGGCGAACTCCAAGCATCTTTTCTTTCTTTGTTTTTGCAACAGCAATTGCCTTTTTTACCCCTTCAATCGTGTTATAAGTATCAACCAAGTAAACGCAGTTATTCGGCATGACATCAGCATAAGCATTAAACGCCTCTTCCTCTTTGTCAAAAGCCATAATCCAGCTATGAGCATGAGTCCCCTTTACAGGAATTCCAAAATATTTTCCTGCCATGACATTTGATGTCGAATGACACCCCCCAACGAAAGAGGCGCGCGTCCCTGAAAGAGCGCCATCAATCCCCTGCGCCCGCCTTAGTCCAAACTCAATCACCTCATCTCCAGCTGCAGCCGCACAAATCCGAGAAGCTTTTGTCGCAATGAGTGTTTGAAAGTTGATAATATTTAAAAGGGAGCTTTCTAAAATCTGAGCTTCTAAAATAGGCCCCCTTACAAAAAGAAGGGGCTCATAAGGAAAAGCAATCGTCCCCTCAGGCATCGCAAAAAGATCGCACCGAAGCTGAAACGTCTCCAAATACTTTAAAAAAGCCTCTTCAAACAAGGGCTCCCCATTAGCCCCCTTCAAATTAGAAAGATAGGAAAGATCAGAATCTTCAAACCGAAAATTTTCAATAAAATCAATCGCTGTTTCAAGACCTGCAGCAATTGCAAAGTTTCCTTTAAAGGGACGGCGACGAAAAAAAAGGGAAAAAGAGGCTAGGCGATCCTTAATCCCCAGCTTCCAGTACCCATAAGCCATTGTTAATTCATAGAGATCTGTGAGGAGGGCAAGGGAGGACTTATAAATCATGAACTCGAATCTATAGGGGTGTATGGAATCCCCTGCTGCTCCAAAATCTCTTTCTTCCGCGCCTCAAGTTTGTCGATCTCTACTTGATATCGAGCTGCAATCTGCCGACTTTTATCAGCATCATTCCAATACCGACGAGCATCTATCAAGTTATGGGGTTGAAACTGAAGACGATCTCCTTGGTTCTGAGCCCAGGCTGCTCTAGAAAGTTCTTTGTCACGGAGATCGCTCAACTTAACCACTACTTGATCAATCGTATCTACCTCTTGCTGCCATTTAGAAGAGGGTTGCTCTTTCACCAAAGCCAAAAGGTCTTCTCCTACCTGCGGCAACTCCCCATGAAGAGCTCCTCCAAAAAGTAAACTCATAGCTATGAAAAACGTCATCCCAACTCCAAATGCAAAAACACCTCTCTATTTAAACGATTTTAAGGTCTTGCTGCAAGGAAAAAATTACAGAGAGAAAAATTAGTGACACTCCAGATAAAACGAGATATAATCTGAGGGATGAAAATTTATCTACTGTGTTTTATTATTGCAATTCAATCTCTCTTTGCCTTTTGCTTGAAAGACAAATTCGCTGAAGGGAGAGAGGGGAGCTATATCGTCACCGAACAAAACGAACTTATCTCTCTCCTCCACCTCCATACAAAAAAAGAGGGAAGGCTCCTCTTCGAAGAAATCAGCATCCCATCACACATAGCAAAAAACACCAAATGGAACGAGTGGATAAATCAAGGAGCGCCCGGCCACACCTCTTGGATTCTCTATGAAATCGACACTGAAAAAGGGTGCGTCACCGAGTGCTACTCTCTAACGCGCCAATCATGGATCCCCACCGAGGAAATGAACGCTTTTTTTATCCCCTTAATTTCTCTTGAGCTCAAATTCTTGCCAGAAGAAAAGCGTCTCCAAACAGGCCCTTCACACAAACCTGGAGCAGTCGAAGCCCGTCCATGGGCCCCCCCTCAAGTCTTTGAAGGGCAAAAAGTCAAAGAAGCTGAATACGATGTTTACACAGCCAAGTGGCCTAATGATCAAACAGACCTTTCTGGAAAACCCATCGTCCTTTACTTTGATAAGCAGAAGAGCTCCTTCCCCTTCCCATACTGGCTTCAAGTGCGTGAAGGAGCCCTTAAATTCAAACTGAGAGCGATAGATGGAGGACAAGGTCTTGTTTCTCCACGCACCGACATTCCTCGTCGCCTCCCAAAATTCATTGGAGGAGTGCAAAAAGATGGGCACCAGATTACCCTCTCCCTTAACTGCCCTACCTACTACGACCACCTAAAACTCTACGCCATCGACATGACAGAAAACCCTCGTCTCACCCACTCTCTTTCCTTTAACGAGAAGCGAAAAGGAGAAAACCTAATCCTTTCGATTGATCAAGAAGTGCTCAAAACTCTCTTCACCCCTGGCCATGAATACCTATGGATTCTGTCCTCAGAAAGTGCTGAAGTAGTCGCCGAATCCCCCCGCCGAATGACCTATTACCCTTAAGAGGACGTCCGAACTTTTTAATCTATCGTTTAACTATTTTTCAGGAAAATTTTATAGTAGCCATCTTAATTATTTTTAAATTCTAACATGAGTTTCATTTGCCGAAAAGTAAGGATCTTTGTTTACCGGAGATTTACTCCAAGAGTAAGAGCTAACAACTTTTTGCCTACTATTTACCCACTCTCTTCGAATAAGGCTAAAATTTACTCCTTCTAATTGACGATTTAAGTCATCACCCCATTTTTTACAGTAGTAATAAGCCATGTTTTTTTCCATCTCTGCCATTAGATTTTTTGCATGCTGAAGCTCTAAAATTAACAAATCTTTCTTTAGTTCTTCTGGTAGAGTTTTTAATTTCTCGTAAAGGACTTTCAATCCTACTTCCAAAGCATCTGGATCTAGTTTAGGAAACTCATCTTTATTCGGAAGAGCATTAATTTTTCCCTGAAGGCTAAAAACAATATTAGGATTGTCTTGGTACTCTTTCTCTATGCTTTTTTTTAGTTCTCTCATTCGAATGTAAAACTCACTCGTGGGATCAGAAGTAAGAGCAACTTCAACATGAGTAAGCTTTTCTATTGCATCATCTCTTAGCAATAAATCATAAGGGGTTGTTCCTTTCTTTAAATTTACAAGCTTACTTTTAATGTCAGAAACATTCTCTTTAGCCTGAATGATTCCTCTGTTAACTCCACCAGATTCCACATTTCTCTGAGCAATCTGAAGAAGGGCATTGACTTCTTTACAAAGAGTGGATTTTTGCGACAGTAGACTTCTTACTTTCTCTAATACAGGGAGTAGGTTCTGTTTCTTTTGCTGATAAGCAGTATCAAAAGTATTAAGATCGACCTGAATATGGTTATTAAGTACCCCTTGGATATGGGTAAATAGTAATTGAACCTCATTTAAGAGTATTTGTTGAGCACCTGTATGATTCTTAAACTCCTTCCACCAATCTGTATCAATAGAAGAAGCATCAAACATAGCTAGAATATTCTTTCCTAGGCTACCTATCTCTCCTGATTTTTTTTCTAGCAGATCTTTGCTCTTCTTCAACTCATTTGCAGCAGTAGAGTCAAATGGATCCATAGCCTCAATAATTTGATTTAAAGTTGTAATAGACTTATCTAACAACTGTCCAAAATCATTTAAAGGGTGGCTGATTATTAATTTTTTCTCTGAAGGACCATAGGTTCTTTCTGTTTTCTTAAGCAAGCATAGCCTATTAGAAATCAGTCCTATAAGCGTTGTAGGATTTTGAATAGTTTCTGATTGGAGATATCCCACCATTGTTAAAAAGAGCTGAGAATCAAATTGCATGCGCTGCTGTGAGTAATAAGGATCCATATATCTTAAACTATTACCATTACGAGTTATTCCACCACCAAGTTCAAGCTCACGATCAATCAAGTCAATTTTTTCGAAAATGAACGAAAGCACCTCCTCAGCCTTTCCTTTGAGAGCACTACGAAAATCTGGAGGACCTTGGTCAAAGAGATGGTAGGATAGTGTTCCTAAGTTTTGAGTTAATCTTTGCTCAAACCTTTGAGACAACTCTCTACCAACCAATCCAATAGAAGAAAGATGGAGCTGACTATGATCAATTTGAGACAACTGATCCCAATAAGAATCAATCCCTTTCAAGTCGCTAATGTCTCTATCTAATCGCCCAAGATTTATGTTCATCGGAAGTGTCACCGTTAAATTTTTATAAAAGGTATGTAACTTTCTTAAAAAGCCTAACAATTGTTTTCTGTAGCCTGAATCTTGTAAATAGAGGCTAGGGTTTACATAGTTTGGGATATTAACAATAGATGAAGAAAGATGAGTACATGCCTCCAAGAGTTTTTCAGGAGTCTCTACCTTAACCTCCTGGTATATGCGAACAATAGGACCATGTGCCGTTGTAACTTGGTCTTCTATAATAACCTTCTTTAATTCTTTTATGCGCGCGCGCCATACTTGCTGCAGTTCAGCCTTCCTTTGAGCTTGAGAAGCCTCCAAAGAAATCGCACTTACAACCTCTAAAAGCTCTTGATAAAAATCTCCTTGGATCAACTCCTCTCTATCTTTCTGTGTTACTGCCTCTGAGAAATATCCTTGAGTAACCAGATTAGTAAGTTTTCCATCAATAAGCTCTTTAGCCTTACTTTTTTCCTTTTGAATATCACCTTCAACCTGAGAATTAACCTCATAAAGGCGAAGGTAGGCAATCTGTTCTGTGATTTTAAATAACGTATCTAACTCGTTACCAACTTCTTCTCCTAGCCTATCTGGGTTAAATTGATGTTTCGCAAGAATAGATTTGATTCGACCTAATTTGCTATGGGCTCGCTCAACCTTTTTACGAGCATCAGCATTAACCCCTTTTGGTATAGTAATCTTTCTTGCCTCTAAGAGAAGATCCTCAAGCTGACCTCTAAGCTCTGCCAAAGCACTTGTTTCCCCGGAGAGGTGCCTTTCATGCCCGCGAACAACAATTGCTTCATACCTATAGCTAAACCCTGATCGAAGTTCTGGTGACGGAATGAAGGAGTTTGGTAGTATTCGTATTGCTAGTCGACCTACTATATACGTTTCCTTATTCCAAAGAGAGTCAATTGTCCCTGTATCAGGATCTTGTGAGGGAAAGAGCAAGATTCCAACTGCATTTAGTGAAAGCTCATCCGTAATGCCATTAGGTATCTGGTACCTACTTGTAACATCTGTATAAAAACGCATATTATTAAATTCGGAATGATGTTGACTCCCATAAAAGGGGAAATTATTGAAGGGGCTTTTTTGAAGAAGGACGATACACACATTTGCAGCCTCAATAAAAAGCGAATAAAAACAGTTTTGTTGATCAGGCGCTTCCGGAATAGTAGCCTTAAGCGTGTTAATATAAACATTTTTTAAAAGTCTTACCAGTTGCTCCGGCTCAAGAAGTCCACGTTGGTTAAGTTCCTGAACCCCCCCATAGGAAAAACGGTCCCCAAAATTAGCAATTGATTGAGTAAAACAATTTTTTGCCCCCAACAAAAAATTAGCCTTCCCACCGTTTCCACTATTCAAGGCTTCATCAAGAGAAGCGACGTACCAACTCTCCATCCAATCTCGGTTAAACCTCGAAGGATCACCTGTATAATCAAACATGTCAGGTGAAACCAGTTCAAACTCCACAAGTAATTCCATTACATCCTCTCTTTTACCCTCAAAAGCATCATAAAATGCTCCTGTTACAACCGCATTTTGATTTGGCATCTGTTTGAGATACTCAGCTGCACTTCTAGCAAGTGCTCTGTCCGCATCTAATAAATCACTTGCTGAATAAGTAGTGACAGGTGAATGCGTGCTCCCTGTATTTGGAAGCACAGATTGATTGGCTGCTGCCATATTAACCTCTTTAAATTGACGTCTTCAGTTAGGAAGTTTCGGAAGAGGATTATGTGTAAAATTTAATTTTTTTGTGAATGCATTTTTTTATGCATTAATCATAAAAATAGGGTCTTTCTGCGAATGACACGAGCTCCAAATTGTCAAATTTGGAAAGAGAGTGCAGGAGTAGCCCGAGGCTTCAAGTTGGTCTTTGAAAATTGGCATGAAGGAGGGGCCCGCTCAGGGTTTTACCCGGGCCCCAGACTGAAGGTCCGATTTGCATTTCCAAATTGAAGCTCAAAGGGGCAGCGGGGGATGTGCACCTAAAAGGGCTCATCCCCGACGAATCTAAAGAGAATGTTTCATGTAGATAACTTTTGGAACTGAAAAGCAGCTAAGAATTTTCCAATACCCCTCTTTTCTAACATCATCTTGTCTATGGAATATATCAGTATTGATAATGATCTTACCTTAAAGCACTTGTTACTTTCTCATAATGATTTTATGGCGTTGATTTCAGAGCTAACAAAAGCAATCTGCTCTTGATACTCAATGGCGCTGTGTTCCACCTCCTTAGGAGGCGCCTCTTTATCAAGATCGAGAACATGGATATTTGCAAGGCGAATCGCTTCTACAACTAAGTCTTCCAAGCGCTCAAAGACATAAGGAGAAAACTCCTCAATCTCCTTCATGATAATTTCAACACTCTCTCTCCAATCATGCAGATCAATGACAATTGGAGGATTTTTCAACTGCTCACTGAGTTGATAAAGAAGAATGTGTAGCTTTTCTTTTGAAGCGCTATCTTCAGGAATTTGACTCATGAACCTATCCCTATAATCAATTTTTGTTATTTTTCGCCTTTTCGGCAAATTTAGAAGATTCATTTTTCGCCCTTGTCTCTTGGACAATGTTCTCAAATAAATCTCCGAAATTTGCAGGGAAATTCCCAAGTTTTGAAACATGACTGGTATAATGCCCCACGGTACTCCTTTCACTTACACTATTTCATATAATAATTGCTACTTTGCTTTACTTTTTATGAACACCTTTTATCTATTGAATATAAATAAAATGACCTCGAAAGGAGGCTTCATTTTGCTCTCTAAGGAGACTTTTGTTAACGACTTAAAATAAGCAACTTATAACCAACCTTTCGTTTCTTTATAAAAATTTTACTTTACATCAAGTCAAAAAATGTCATTCTCATGCTGAAACAGTTATGAACAAGTTTTCCACATTGTGGAATAAGTCGCGTTCTTATACACTCGTTTCCATGAAAACGTATCGTTTGAAAAAATCTCTCCATACTTTTCGTCACATCCTGAAACTCTATCGGAGAAAAAGGAAATCCCTTTCGGAAAGTCAGCGGGCTGAAATTGCCAAAACGCTTAATGAACTTCAAGACCAACTTTTAGAAAAAAATCGTGAGAAGGCCTCTCAAGCTGCAAAAAAAGGGGAAGGACTTGCAACTCTTCACCTAAAAAAGAGTCCCTTTGAGCGGGTTCGAGATTTCATCATCGGTCTTGCCCTTGCCCTTCTTGTGGCTGTTTTAATCAGAACGATGTGGTTTGAGCTTTATGAAATCCCTACCGGATCGATGCGACCCACCCTTGCAGAAGGAGACCGCCTTGTTGTTTCAAAAACCAATTTTGGAATTAATATCCCTTTGAAACGGGGGCACTTTTATTTTGATCCAAGCCTTGTTCTTCGGAATGGAACCTTTGTTTTCACAGGCGCAGGGATGGATATTCACGACGTTGACACTCTCTACTTTTACCTCTTTCCTGGAAAAAAACAATTTGTAAAAAGGCTTATTGGAAAACCTGGAGATATCCTCTATTTCTATGGGGGAAAGATCTACGGGATCGATGCTAGTGGAAACGATATTACAGAAGACCTTAACCCCCCATTTTTAAGTCGAATCGAC
The DNA here is from genome assembly GCA_020440285.1 of Chlamydiia bacterium. Lineage (GTDB taxonomy): Bacteria > Chlamydiota > Chlamydiia > Chlamydiales > Simkaniaceae > Neptunichlamydia. Next base: position 10,159 of record JAGROK010000136.1, read on the forward strand.
CACGTTCCTTATATTTACCTTAATGGAAAAAAAGAACTTCCCTCTAAAGCCTCGAGTGGAATCTATACCCCTATTACCCTCAGGCAAATGAACCTTCCTGTGGCGCAACTGAGTCTAACCCCTAACCACAAAGTTGTGGGAGAAATGCTCTCCCCCTTTAAAGGAACTGTGGGCGATTATTATGACCTTTGGGGCTTTGAAGATTATGGAGTTGCCAGACTTTTAACTGGAGAGGAAGTTCAAAAGTTTACAGACACACCTCTTAGCCAGCTTGAAAAAGCTCCCCTTTATATGGAAATTATCCACCACCCAACTATTAAATTTCCAAAAATAGAACGGGGACCTGGAGGGCAGCTCATCCCTAGCGTTGGAACAACCTCCTCTGTCATTCCCCTCTCTGAGGATCTCCTTAAGACCCTGGCAAGCAATCTTTATACTGCACGCTTTATTGTAAAAGATGGAAAAGCCTCTCGGTATGGATCAAAACACAGCGCCGCTAGCCCAGAACTGAGTGGTGTTCCTAACGGCACATATGAATTTTACTATGGGAAAGGATACCAGGTTCATTTTGGAGGGATTATCACCGAACTTCCTAAAGACCATCCTCTCTATCAATTTACCCCTAAACGGATGCAACTCCTCTATAATTTGGGAATCGAATGGATCAACTACTATGCCCCTTATGCAAAAGATCAATACCTCCTTCCCTCACGCTATGTATATTATCGAGATGGTGATCTCTACGCCATGGGAGCTCCCCTCATTAAAAAAGGAGATCCCACCCTCACAAAATTCATCCAGCAAGAATACCTCCGGCAAGAAGTTGCCCCTAATTACCGTCCCCATATCCCCTTCGACGACCCTGGTCCTCCACTTACACCAGAAGGGAAAATAAACCAAACCCTACTGCAAGAAAAAGGAATTACCATCCCTGCCGAGCACTACATGGCCCTTGGGGATAACTACGCCATGAGCGCTGATAGTCGAGATTTTGGCTTTGTTCCAGAAGCAAATATCCGGGGAGCTCCCAACTTTATTTTCTGGCCTCCTGGAGGAAGATTAGGACCTGTTTTGCAGGCCAACTATTCATTCGTTAACTCTCCCCGATCGGTCGTATGGGCTCTTGCCTTTATTGGCTTTGGGACCTACTACCTCATCTATCGGAAGAGAAATAAACTTCCCCAAAAAATCCAATGAGTAAGTCCCGCTCTTTTTCGACCCGTTTTGCCTTTATTTGGATGCAAATCGCAACAGAGCCCTTCATTGCATTTTACACCCTCCTCCTTTTTATCCTCCGAAAAGATTTAGGGGCAACACCCCTTCAAATCTCGATTCTTGCAACCCTCCGCCCCGCTTTCTCCCTCTTTTCTTTCTATTGGAGCTCTAATCTTCTTAGAGATCGGAGCAAACTCCTCTCAAATTTTATGGGAGCGTGGGTCCTCTCTTTCCTCCCCTTCCTTTGCCTTCCCTTTATCAGCAACGTATGGTTTGTGATCCTATCTGCTGCCATCTACCAACTTTTCTCCCGCGCTTTAATCCCCTCAAAAATGGAAATCCTCAAACTCAATCTTGAAAAAGAGCCTCGAGAGAAACTCTTTTCGAGCCTTTACGTCTTAAGCTTTATTGAAAGCATTTGCTTAGGACTCTTCGTTGGAAAACTCCTCGACCTTTACGAAGGAGCATGGCAGATCCTGTTTGCACTTGCCGCAGTCTTATCCCTTACCAGTACTTTTATCCAAATGAGAATCCCCCTTCCTTCAAACCTTAAACAAGATGACAACATCCTCCCAATTTCTGCAAACCGCATCATCCAACCGATTAAAGATACCCTCCACCTCCTTCGAACCAGACCAGATTTCTCCCGCTTCCAATGGGGATTTATGATTGGAGGATTTGGGCTGATGTTTATGACCCCCGCCATTCATATTTACTATGCTGACACCCTGAATATGACCCATAACAGCCTTGCAATTGCGCGCTATATCTGGATGGGCGTCGGGGTTGTTTCCACTACATTTTTGTGGAGACGAGGAATCAATCGCCTCCCCATCCACCGCCTTACAGCAATGATCATCTTTGGGTTCAGTCTCTTCCCCGTTGCCCTTCTCTTTGCCATTCAAAACCTCTTCTGGGTAAACATCGCCTTCCTCTTCTACGGCATTGCCCAAGCAGGAAGTCATTTGATCTGGAACCTTTCTGGAACCCTTTTTGCCAACAAGGAAGATAGCTCAAAATTCTCTGGCGTTAATATCTTAATGGTAGGAGTTCGAGGGCTTGTGGGACCCGTCCTCGGAGGGCTCTCTTGCAACTTCTTTTCCCCCTTAACAATCCTCATGATCGGAATTGTGATTTGCCTTTTGGGAGCGGGCTACTCTCTTCGCTCTGCCCCAGAAAAGCTCGCCCTTTCAAATATCCGATGATCGCCTCAAAGTAAGCCTCTGCAACCTCAAGAACCCTTTTTGGGCAGGGAACCCCTCCAATTTCTCCATCATTTCTAGAAAGTTTAAGAAGCTCCTCTTCATTATTTTGAACCAAAGATTCTCCATAACAGATAGGTCCTTTTACCAACCTAGTAAGACAAAGATTTCTAGAGTAAATCCCGCAAGACGGTGAGAGTGTATTTTCCATCGGCTGATCGAAAGGGGGAACACCTAAACGGTTTGACAACTGTTTGACCATTTCACCTGCAAGAGTTAACGAACTTTCCAAATCATCCATACATATCAAGCGGAGAAAATGGTAGCGATCTTCTTCCGTTGAAAGGCTTTGTTGCGTAAATAGCCACGGATACGGTTTTTCTTGAGCTTGGGAAGCTAATTCTGTAAATTTTTTGTTTTGCACAACTAAAAATTGCAGAGGTAGCGATGACTAAGCCTAGAAAAA
>JAGROK010000137.1 GCA_020440285.1 Chlamydiia bacterium
AATAAGTTGCATGGTAAAGCCATAGAATATGATCCAAGTGGTGCTAAAATTAGTGAGACTACCTATAGAATGGGGGTAAAAGATGGCGATGCAGAACTTTTCCACCGCAATGGGAAAACTGCAATTCGACTCACTTTTAAAAACAACTTAAGAGAAGGACCTTCTTACCAGTACTATCCGACAGGGCAAATTTATAAAGAGGTTGAGTTTCTAAAGGATCAAAAGGAAGGGGTTGAAAAGACTTACTTTACCGATGGTCGCTTGAATAGTGTTTACCCTTATAAGGGGGGAGAACTAGAGGGAAAAGCGGAGCATTGGAATGAATCAGGTCAACTGATTTTCGAAGCTGAATACAAGAAAGGGAAGCAGCACGGAAAATTCATGAAGTACTACGATAGTGGGAAACCAAAGCTAGAACAACATTTCATTGATGGGAAGCTTAACGGGGTCAAAAAAAGCTATGACCAAGAAGGGAATATTACAGAAACTTTCTTCGAGAATGGTGTTAAAGCGATCTGGTAAATTCATAAAGTAAGGTGCTTCCAATCTTTCTTTTTTTACTCATTTTAAAGTGATTGAATGAAGGAAGCGAAAGTTCCCTTTGACCAGCCTCTTCGATGAGGGCTATTCCTCCAGAATGGAGGAGGTTAAACTCATCAAGTAAAAGAAGAGCCTTTTCTGCTAACCCTTGCTCATATGGGGGATCGATGTAGATAAGATCAAAGGTTTCCCCTTTTAACCTTTTGAGTAAGGTAAAGACATCTCCTTTAAGGACTGTAGCTTGAGAAAAAAGGTCGAGATTAGAGAGGTTTTCTTCTAAGGTTTTGAATGCAGAGGGATTTTTTTCTATAAAAGTAGCACTTTTAGCTCCCCGGCTCAGCGCCTCGATTCCCATAGCACCAGATCCTGCAAAGAGATCAAGAAAATTCGCCCCCTCAATGTAATGTTGGTAGCTATTAAATATCGATTGACGCACCTTTTCAGATGTGGGACGTGTTTGGCCCCCTTTGGGGACCTTTAGCGGTTGGTTTTTTAAGGTGCCGCCTGTAATTCTCATCGGCTTATCGAGTTGCGGTAGGGATAGAGTGGGGGTTTAAGATCTTTTCCGCCTCACTTAAAAAGAAAGGATCTTCTTTTTTGAAGTAGTAGTCATAACAGACATAGGCTTTTTGCATTGCAAACCCTCTCTTGATAGAGTTTGATGCTTTTTCGGCATGTTTAAAAGAGATATGTTGCTTTACATTGATCCATTGGTTTCCTGCGCGTCCTTGAAGGATAAGATCGAAATCTTTGAGCTCGTTTATTGTTCCATAGATTGTATAGGGACGATCAGAATAGAGGGCTGGAAGGGCTTCTTGATTAGGATAAAATTCGATTCCAGTCTCAAGATCTGTTCCGGTGACTGTGACATGAATATCTTTTGCAACAAGGTGCTCGATATGTTTCACCATCACTGCTAATTGTCTTGAAAAAGCAGCGTGAGTTTTAGAGTACATCAGCTCCCCATTATTAAAAGTACTCAAAAGGTCAAGCATGACTAAATTATTATTCTGGCTTGCTGTTGCTGTAAAAATTGAAAAGCGTCCTTTACTCGCCAGTGAGAGTTCTTGGAAGTCTTCTTTATGTTGTTTAATGCCTGAAAAAGTGTGGCCATCTGTGACCAAAACGATGACGTTTTCCTTTTCTGGGGTAATGTATTGGGTTACCTTTGCTAGTAGATCGAACGGATCGTAATTAATGAAAAAGCCTCGATAGGGGTGGCTTTCTAAAAATCTTCTAGCCTGAGAGATGGTTGTTTGGTCCCAAGAGGTAGAGGTAGAACTAAAAGGAGTGAGTTCTGCATCAGCCACTACGATATTAAAGGAGTCTCCTTCTTGCAAATAACTCAATGAGCGTTTGACACCTTCTTTAAACACTTCAAAACGGTGTTTTTTAATGCTGCTTGATCCATCAATTACAAAAATGAAGTTTTGATGTGGAGATGAAAAATGAAGTTCATTTTTTGGCTGCATCTTTAAGGCAAAAAGATACCCCTTTCCATCATCTCTTTTTGAATAATGGACTTCAGTTGTAAACTCGTTGGTATAAGTCGAGGTTTCCAAATAAGAGGGGGGCGAGATTTCTGTAAGAAACGCACGTGTAAAGCGGGCTCCTTGGTTAAGACTTCGAATATCACTTTCACTAGGGAGAGTTTGGATATTGGCGCTTGCAAGGGATAAAAGTCCTGTGGAAGCGCGATTTTCTTGATCATAATCTTCAAGAATTTCTCTTGATTGTGAATGAATCATCTCGGTTTCAGGCTCTTCAATTTTAGCCACAGCAATTGAAAGTTCGGTATGGATCTTTGTTGGTAAAGCTCCTTTTGCTACAAGCTCTTTCGTGTTGGGATATTGAAGATCTCGTTTAGCAAGGTTGAATAGCATTCCAGGAGAAGGGAGATCTTCTAAAGCTCTTTTTGGAGTAATTGGGTGCTTGCTCGGATCGATTTCTTTTTTACCCATGTATGGAAGAGGAAGCTCCTCCATCTCGGTAAAATCATAGGCTCCCCTTGTTTTTATAAAGTCGAGTTGATTTTCTAACGTTGCTAGGGAGGTATCCTCCATATTTAATTGGGGAACATCAGGGGGATAATAAGAAGGGAGCAAAGGGGTATGTAGGGTATCTTTTAAGGGAACAATTTTTTCTCCTTGCTCAAGGTGAACATTTGGCCCCTTTGTAATCACTTTATCCATTTGGGGAAATACCTCAAGGAGTGAATGTTTTTTTGCTAGGTGCTTTTGAGGTGAAATTTTCTTGTCTTTAGTTAGAGGAAGAGAAATGGTGTTAAGAGAAAGGGTAGATCGAGACGCCCAACCCTCAAATTTGGGCAGCGTAGGCTCTTCATTTATCAAAGAATAGTGGAGAGACTGTTCCGTGAAGAGGACGGACTTCCCACTGTTTAATGAAAAGAGACATTCAAAGTTATAGCTATCCTTTCCAAAAAAATGAGAAACCGGTTCAGAAAAGGGTGTGTGCATATTGGTTTCAGATCTAACTTCTCGAGGGGCTAGTGATAGAGAAGATTCAACTTCTTTCAGTTTAAGGTGTCCAGGCTGAGTTTTTCCTTCAGGGAATACGATTTTCCCCCCAATTAACGGCAGAGATTCTTCTATATCAAGAGACTGAAAAGGAATAGAAGAGGGAGTTTCCACAGAAGAGTGAAGGGTTAAACGATCTTCGCTAAAAAATGGGGGAGGTGAATGTTCAATCTTTGGGGAGAGGGGACATGCAGCAAGGGTTTCGTAAACATCAGTTGAAAAAAAGGAGGGCTCGATTTCTAAACCGCTTGCAATGAATTTTTGCAACTTTTTAGGAGGGGTTATCCCATCTTCAGAAGAGAAAAGATCAAAAGGAGGGGCCATTGTAAAGCTGAAAACCTCGCTCCCGACATCGAGTGCAAAAGAAGGGGCTCTTGCTAGTGAATAACATTGAGGGTTTGAAATGATCTCCTCTTTTTCTGGATCGTAGGTTTTTTGAGCAAACTCAGGATCTTTTTTCCAGAGGTTAAGGTAAGGAGAAGGCTCGAAGCTTTTTGCTATAAGGCTTTGGCGGTGAGGAAGAGGTTTGTCTATGGTGAAAGAAACCTGAGCAAGGGGCAAAAAAAGCTCTTTTTTTTCAGAAAAGAAAAGAGTTTCTTTCTGAAAAATAAGATCTGGCGTAGGAATTATTTGCTCAAAAAGTTTTGGTTTACTCGATTCTTCGTAAGAAGGGAGAAACAAGGGGTTATTGTTATTTTCTACGAGATGGTTCATATCGATCCAAGCGCCATTGTCGAAATAACTATTGGTGAGGGAGGAACTTTTAGGTAATTGTCTTTTTTCTGGGTGGGAGGAAGAGGGTTTTTCTAAAAAAAACTTTCGATCGATGAGTGTGGAAGAGGTTGAAGGGTGATCAAAAGGGAGAATGGAAGATGGAGAAGGAGTTTGAAGAGAGGGCTTGCTTGCAATTTGTTCAGATAGCAGGTCTTTTTTTTGCTCTTTTTTTTCTGTGATGGGATGAGCAATCGTCCTTTCCTCTAAAGGCGCAGCAATAAGGAGAGGAGAAGAGGGCGATTCATGAATAAATTCTCCAATGACTTTTCTATTATTGCCAAGAAGAGAAGAGCTTTTCGAAGTGATCAAGGGACGTTCAAATAGATTTGGAGAGATAGAGGCAATGTCTAGTTTGACAGACGTTTTTTCTTCGAAGTCGAAAGAAAAAGAGAGGGAATTGTTTGTGGGGGTGAAGGAAACTTTTCCTGGTTCTTCTTGTGGAAGGTATGAGATGGGGTTTTGCAGCTTAAGGATATCAAAATGCTTTAAAGAAGAGGGAGTGATAGATGAAGAGACGTTCCCTGCGCGCAGCACAAACAAAGCCAAGAGAAACAAAAAACGTAATGGCTTACTCTGCGTTGAGGAGGAAAAGGGGTTTCCCATATCGATACCACGGCTAATAAGAGTTTAAAGCATTAATCTCTTTGATGCTTGTTATCGTTCTTTCATAAAGGTCACTGGGGGTATTGGGGTCATTTTTAATCTCGCTATAAATGGTTAGTGCGCTTTCATGGAGCTCTTCCATTTCGCTAAGGCGCTCTTGCTTATAAAGGTTTTTAGCTTCTAAGCGGATCTTTTCAGCATCAATGAACTTCATATAGGCATCAAAAATTTGCCGTTTCCCAGTGTCACGGCCAAGATTGACTAAGTAGTCCTGCGTGACTAGATCTTCTGACGATGTGAAATCATCTTTTATTCTGCTGAGGAAAAAGAGGTAACGTGCGTCTTGTTCATCAGCATTTGAAATAACCGAACGAATTTTTGCATACTCAAGAGCAGCTTCTAAATGCATGGGCTCTGAATTTGCATTCTTTCGAATTTGAAGCTCTTTCAAATCGTTTAGGATGGATAAGATCTCTTCATTTTTTTCATTCCTCATCCCCTCTTCAATGAGCTCAAAGTGCAGTCTTGAGGCTTCCAAAGAGGCGTGGCATGCTAGTGCGGTAGGGAAGTGATTTGCTTGTGCGTGGATGAAACTAAAGGTTTCAAATGCTTTTTCCTTCTCACCAAGAGCTTCATAAACCATTGCGAGTTCAAAAAGAGCACCTTTTTGTGAAGACCAATTCAAATCAGGCTTTTCACTTTGTTGCTCAAGAAGTCCCTTCAAAAGATCTAGTTTCTTTGTCTGAGCATTTTGATATTCAAAAAGCTTTGCAAGCTTCACAACTTCATTTTCAAGGTGGAGATTATCAGCTGTGAATGTAATGAGTTTTCCCTCTTTTAAAAGGAGGTTTTGGTAGTGAAGAGTAGCCCGATCAATGGCATTTGTCACTTCGGGATGATTTGCAATTTTGTTTTCGTGAGATTGCTGCACTTGTTGGTAATAGTGGTTAGCAAGCCATAGGCGATTCTCATCTTTTATTGAGATGTCACCTTTGGAGATAGCCTCTTGCAAATGTTCTGCAGCATGGTTGATAAACTCTTTTTGTTGCTGTCCATTTGAGGGAACCGATTTTCGGTCTCCATACCCTGCAAGGGAGATATAGGCATTGTAGAGCTGGAGGTGAGTCGGAGGGGAATCATAAAGCTCAGGGTTGAGTGTCATTGCTTGTTCAAGATGCATACAAAATGCCGAATGATCTGCTTGCACCTCTGCGTGGCAAAGGCCTGCTATAAAATGAGCTTCAGCAAGAGTTGCCCTATCATCTTTCTCTTCTATTTTAAGGAAGATATGGTCTTGTAGGCAACGGAGAGCTTCGGAGTAGTAGTCAAGTTCGTAAGCCGTTTTTGCATAAAGAAGTGCGTAGTCTCTCATCTCCTTATCATTTAGATAATTGGAATGATCTAAAACAGCCTGCAAGTCATTAAAGAAATGAGATTTAGTGTAGGCACTTCCCTCATCAGCCTGTTTGTAAAGGTGAATAGAAGAGGAAAGGAAGAGTTTCCATGCAGCATCTACTCGCGCACTTTCGTCGAATTCGTTGACATAATTCTTAAATAAATCGTAGCTCTCCTTCCAACGACCATTTTGGTGAGCTAGTAAGCCATACTCAAAAGCAAAGCTTTCTTGATTTTCAAATGCGGGATAACGGTCTTTAATCATCTTAAGCTTTTCATCAGCTAGCGTAATCGCTCCTTGATCTTTCAAGATCATTGCATGCATGAAAAGAGCTTTAGGGATCTCTGAATCATTAGGAAATAATGTATCGAGCTTTTCAAAGCTTTTGGTGAAGAGCTTTTCATTTTGTGTTTGATGAGCGCAGGTCATTTGAATGAGAAGAGCATTTTTAAGTTGCTCGGAAGGGATATAAGTCGATGAAATGTATTTCTGGAGAGGATCGATGGCATCTTGAAAATTTCCCGAGGAGAAATAACTTTTTCCAACGATAAAATTAAAAGTGGGTTCAAAAGAGTTGGGAACAGAGGGGGCAATTTTTTCATAGGTTGAGAGGATCTCCTCATACTCTTCGCATTGAAAGAGGAGGACAAGGAGGTTAAAGGTCGCTTCGGGTGCCCTCTTTCCACCAAGTCCATTAACTATACGAAATGTTTCTATCGCTCCAAGCTTGTTATAATGGGCTTCAAGAGAGCCTACTTGGAATAGAAGATCTTCTTTCATTTCAGGATGCTTTTCAGCAAGAATGCCATAGAGGGCGGCCCCTTTTTCATAATTGCCAAGGATTGAGGCTATCTCAGCAAGGGCAAATTCTGAGATCTCTTGATACTGACCCTGAGGAAGTTTTTCGTAGTAATTGCGAGCTTCTTTTGCAAGTGTTTGTTTTGTTTCCGTATTCTCTTCTTTGAGAGACTGCCTGAAGAGGGCCTCACCCATAAGGAAATAAAGCTCCTCTTTTCGATCAACAATTTCAGAAGCTTTGCTGGATAAAAAGGGACGTCCATCCGTGGCGAGTGCTTCATATTGATCAAGCTCGTAGTAACACTGGAGTTTATTGATCAAGGTTTTCTCCTGAACCTCTTTGTCTTGAACTTTTTGGTAGGAAGACAGGGCATTTTCGTATTGGTTATCTTGAAGATAAATATCGCCTAAGATTCCGAGAAAATAGTCTTTTAATTCACTATTGGGGTATCGATCTAAAAAGTCTGCAATTTGCGTTTTTACGATTGCAAAATCGCCATCTTTCCAAAACTCTGCAATGCGCCGAATGAAAAAAGCCTCTTCGTCTGACTGCACTTGCCCTTTTTTAAGAGCTTCTTTTGCATAAGCTTGTGGAAAGGTTAGCCCAATGAGTGATGCACTAAGTATTAAGCAAATACGAAAATTTGTATTCAACATATCCGTTGTCCCTATCAGTTATGTTTCGTGAGTTCTAACCATACAGGTTAAAGCACTTCCTAGTAAAGTATTTCTTGATTATACTCTCCGACAGATATTTATCAAATGTTTCGTCTTTAAGAGCAGGGCTAACGCGTGAAGTGGAACTCCGAGGTTGAAGAAAAAGTTCGTTTTAACAATACTTCCGCTTTTATTCGGAGGACATTATGAACCTATCTCGATAATAAATTTTATCGGAATTTTTATGGGTTTTCCTGCAAATTTTGGAGATTTATTTGAGAATATTGTCCAAGAGACAAGGGAGAAAAATGAATCTTCTAAATTTGCCGAAAAGGCAAAAAATAACAAAAATTGATTATAGGGATAGGTCTATAGATGAAGTCGTTTTTCTTATCAGTGGTGCTTTGCTTTGCCCCTTTTTTGCTTCACTCCAATTTGAGCTTTGATCAATTGGTTGAGAAAACTTATGGAAACACCGTTGAAGTCGTGGGAGTTGAAAAGCCCAAAGGGTGGTTTAACAATAACGAGGGAAATAGTTATTACATTCAGGGATTTTTTTTGAATGAAGAAGGGATGATTTTGACATGTAAGGATTTTGTGGAGGGACATGGAGGTCTTATCGTTCGATGGATAGATCCTAAGGGGCATTCCCATGAAGAGCCAGCAACCATTGTAGCTGTTCATCCGACTGTAAATGTGGCAATTTTAATGATAGATGCCCCAAAGATGAGCGTTTATCCTCATAATCCTCTTGTTTACGAGCCGTTTACGATAGGTTCAAATGTGTTTATGTCCTCAGGAAATATCTCTCAGAATGAGAACTTTCCTATGATGGGGAGAGTCCTTAATACTTTTAAAAATGGAAACGTCCGTGAGGCGATGATTGCCATTCCTAATCTTCTTGGTGGGAGGGGCTCTCCTATTTTTAACGCCGATGGGTCTATTATTGGAGTTCAAATAGGAAGTTATATTTATCGTAATTTTGTCTCTGCTCTCCCTCTTTTATTTTTAGAAAATTGGATAAATGAAACGTTAAAATGAGCTCCGCGCGTCGGTCATTGACGCAGGGGGCTATCTCTTTGCTCTCGGCAGTGACCTGTGGTCGCACTCCGGGTGTATAGCTAAAGTAGTTTAAGATAATAACAATTCATCCAGATCTTTTCACCGAAAATTTTACGCTCGATCTTGCTGGCTTACACGAAGCCAGCTTCGCTCTCCGCGCTTCATTTTCAATGAAAATCTTCTGTCCAATTGTTACTATTTTAAACTAATTCAGCTATAGTAAGCAAGATCGAGTGCAAAATTTTCGGTGAAAAGATCATAGAGAAGAGATAAAGTACTCTTGCTTGATATTGGCGTCGTAAAAGTTGATGAGCTCATCTGCTCGGGAGAATTGCATTTCTTTTAGCTTTTCATAGATTTCTAAGCCGCGGGCATTCTCACCCTGTTGAAAGCAGAGGATGCCAAGACGGAAGAGAATTTGTTTGTCTTCTGGGCAAAGGAGGAGGATTGTTTCGTATTCAGAAATTTCCTCTTCATACATTTTTAAATCGTGGTAGCAAGAGGCAAGTTGCGCATGGATCCAGGGGTCTTTGGGAGAGTAGCGATCCATAATTTTAAATTCTTGAATCGCTTTTTCAGCTGCAACCTTAAACTTGTCTTGGGAGTTTGCTTGTCCTTTATAAAAACGTGAAAGGGCAACGTAAGCATTTGCGAGTGAGGCGTGTGCTTCAAGATTGGTTGGCGCACTTTTTATGAGTTGGATGTGTTCGCTAATGGAAACAAGATAGAGGACCTCTTTCATCCGTTTGATATCATTTTTATGGCAAAGTTGAGTCACTTTTCGCATGACTTGATTTAGTGAGCTGATTTTTTGTGGAAGGGGGTAAAAAGCTCCCTCTTCTCGACTTAAATGGGTGGCAAAGCGGTAGGCTGCGTTTGCTAGCGATAGGTGGTATTCAGAGCGCATGAGGTTTCTAGGAAGACCCTTTTTACATAGAAGCATAAAGAAGTTGCGAAGCTCTAAGAGTTGCTCTGGCTTTTTTGTTTGAAAATAGAAAAGGAGGACGAGGTAAACAAATCCTGTAAGAAGAATAGCTGCAAGAGAAAAGGCGACGAGAGCTGTTTGGAAAAGAAGGGTTAAAAAAACAAAAAAGGCGGTGACTTCGGCAGTTAATAATCCTAAGAAAAAAAGGTGGAAAAAGGTGTAGGAGCGGACAATTTTTTTGAATTGTTTAAGGCCGGCTAAGCAGTGGGAGTCCACATTTTTATGGAATCCTTCGTGATTAAACCGAGTAAAAGGGTCGCTTTCGCTTTTTATCTCATTCAAACTCATCTACGTGTGCCAAAAATACAGAGCATCCTTAATAACTTTATCCCAACATTCTGTATTTTATTCAAGGAATAATCCCAATGCCCAAGAAAAAAATTTCCCCCACGAAAAATCCCTTCCCAGGATTTCGTGGGGAATATATACCGATCATGATTCAAAACTTGGTTTTTCCCTTCATTAGCATCTTGATCTTTAACCCTATCTGCATCGCTCCTATCTTTTGGATAGGAGGCTGCTTCGATAGGATTAAATCTCGAGCGCCAATTTTGGGAAACTCCCAAGCTTTGAACCACGATCGGTATGCCTTAGGTATTATACATCATGTAGTTAATGACGCGTTCAGAAACCCCAGCATCTCTTAGCTTGTCGATTTGGTAGCTATTGAGGGTATAGTGGCTGTTTGTTTTCTGAATAAGGCCAATAATTTTATCATCATCTACTCTAGCTTTGGAGAGATTGATGACATCATTAACGCTGAGCTTTTCTCCGTTATCTACCCTTCGATAGGTTTGAGGGCTTTGCTCTTTAAGGTTTCTTTGGTCTTGGTTATCAAGGTATGCCCCAATAAGTCCACCGGCGATCACTCCTGCGGCACCACCAATGAGAGCTCCTTGACCGCCACCAACAATACCACCGATGGCTGCACCACTTGCGCCTCCTACAAGGATGCCAGTTCCTGTTTTTGATTCACACCCTGTTACAAGAGCTGTTCCCACAGCAAGGATAAGAATTGAGGATTTCTTAATCATAATTGCCTCTTCCTAAGATAATTAAATAATTCTATAACAGATCTATTAATTATACCTCTCATGATTCAAAACTTGGTTTTCCCCTGCGTCAGCATCTCGATCTTTAACCCTATCTGCATCGCTCCTATCTCTTGGATAGGAGGCTGCTTCGATAGGATCAAACCTCAAGCGCTGACTTTGGGAAATTCCCAAGTTTTGAACCACGAGCGGTATAGAAAGCTGTTAGTTTCTCATATTTTTATAAGTAGCATAATTAATTATGAATTAAAAGGTGTTTTTTATTTTATAAGATATCAATATCAGCACGGATATTAATAACAAACAACTTGCAAAGAGGTAGATTATTCGAATATCAAAGCTCCCAACCATTCCTCCGAACAGGGGGGCAAATGCCATTGAAATGGTAGCTAAAGATTGATTGAACCCCAGTAGTTTACCTTGAAGGTGGGAAGGGGCTTTAATGGAGATCAGTGAGAGGCAGTTGGTCCAGGCAAGGG
>JAGROK010000138.1 GCA_020440285.1 Chlamydiia bacterium
ATCATCCGGCTGGGGGAAGAGGAAAACTTTTGGTCAATGGGAGAAACGGGGCCTTGTGGTCCTTGCTCTGAACTTCTCTATGACCGAGGAGAGAGGTTTGGAAATGGAAAAAGCCCCTTAGAAGATCCAACAGGTGAAAGGTACCCTGAATTTTGGAACCTTGTTTTCATGGAATTTAACCGCGATCAAAATGGGGAAATGCTCCCCCTTCCAAAGCAAAATGTCGATACAGGAGCAGGTCTTGAGCGGATCGTCACTTTCTTGATGGATAAAGATAACGTCTTCCAGTCCGATATTTTGGCGACCTTGATCAAACGCGTTGAAGAGCTCTCCGGAAAAAAATATGATAAAAACGATAAACACTTAGCTCCCCCCTTCCATGTGATTGCTGATCATATTCGCGCCCTTGCCTTTGCCATTGCTGATGGTGCGCAACCTAGCAATACCGAAAGAGGCTACGTTTTAAGAAAAATTCTACGTCGCGCTGTCCGCTATGGACGCCTCCTTGGATTTAATCACCCCTTTTTAGCAAACCTCCTCCCTACCCTTGTTGAGACAATGGGAGATGACTTTCACGAGCTTAAATCTGCAAAAGATCAAATCGGAGAAATCCTCACCCTCGAAGAAGAAAGCTTCTTTCGAACGCTCCGCCGCGGAGGGAACATCTTAAGTGGGATTATCGATAAAGGGAAAGAATCATCTCGCAAAGAAATCAGCGGGGAAGATGCCTTTAAACTCAAAGATACCTACGGCTTTCCCATCGAAGAGATCCTCCTCATTGCAAAAGATAGTGATCTAACCGTTAACCTTGATGCTTACGAGCTTTTAGAAAAAGAGGCTCGCGAGCGCTCGAAAAAAGCTCATACCTCTCATCAACAACTCGCTGAAAATACCCTCTTCGAAGAGTTTTTAAAACATCACGGCGAAACCGAATTTATTGGGTATGATGAGACAGCTGCAGAAAGGACTATCAAAGGGTTAATCGTCAATGGAGAGTCTGTCAACACGATGAAAGAGGGAGAAGAAGGGCTCGTCATCCTCGATCAAACCCCTTTTTATGGAGAAAAAGGGGGACAAGTCGGAGACAGAGGAACTCTCGAGCATGAAAAAGCCCACTTCACCGTTACTGACTGTCAAACCCCTTACCCAGGTGTGACTACCCATCATGGAACGCTAAAATCAGGAACCTTAATCGTTGGTGAGCCCGTTATGGCAAAGGTCGATGAGGTGCGACGGAAGGAAATCACCAAACACCACACCGCAACCCATCTCCTCCACTGGGCCCTTCAAAAGGTTCTTGGCTCACACATTCGTCAAGCAGGATCCTTAGTCGAATCCAAACGTCTCCGCTTTGATTTTAATCACCATAAAGCTCTCACAACAGAAGAGATCAGAGAAGTGGAAAAACTTGTCAATGACAAGATATGGGAAAACAAACCGCTAAAAACCTATGAGCTTAAGCTTGAAGAGGTGCAAAACCACCCTGAAATCAAGCAGTTTTTCGGAGAAAAATATGGAAATCTCGTTCGCGTTGTCGATATCAATGGATATTCAAAAGAGCTGTGCGGAGGAACCCATGTCACTAACGTAGGAGAAATTGGGTATTTCCGTATTGCTAAAGAGGGAAGCGTCGCTAAAGGGATAAGACGGATTGAAGGGGTAATTGGAAAAGAAGGAGAAAAACTCCGCTACGCCCTTGAAGACCAATTAAATCATATTGCAGCTACCCTTAAGGCCAATGTTCCGAAAGTTGAAGAGGCCCTTAAAGCGCTCGTAAAAGAAAATGAACAGTTAAAAGAACAAGCCCTCTTTGCACGAAAAAAACACCTAAATGACCTTGCAACATCTCTTATGGAAAAGGTCACCCATATCAATAAAATTCCTGTTTTAAGCGCTGTTGTAGACATTGAAAAAAGTGAGCTTAACGATCTTGGAAACGATTTAATTGAGCGGATGAAAACCGGTGTCATTATGTTATGTGTTATTGAAAAAGAGCGATGCCAACTTTTCCTCCGTATCTCTCCTGATCTAGTCGAAAAGGGAATTCACGCAAATGCTTTGATCAAAGAAATTGCAACACTTATCGAAGGGGCTGGAGGAGGAAAAAAAGACTCCGCGCAAGCAGGAGGGAAGAATCCTAAGGGAGTGATCATCGCCTTTGATAAGATCCAAGAAATGCTCAAAAACCCTCAGAACTGACGCATCAAAATTTTGTCGTTCTCCTATAGAGGAATAGATCTAATCGCTCAAAATTTTCAGCCATCAAAATGGAAAATCTATACAAAAACAATCGCTTTTCCTACAGGGGTTCATTGAGAAATTTTGATGCGTCAGTTCTGCAAAAACCCTCCAGGATAGTGACATTTATTTTTTGTTTTGGTACCGTTCTTCCCTTTACAAGTTAAACGCAAAGAGGAACCCATGGAAAAACTTCAACCAAGCCCCGATTTTAATCCCTACTACCAGCCTAATTCACCTTACTCTCTTAGCGGCCGGGGTATTACTAAATTAGAAGAAAGCCATTTCGCCTACTATCGGAATGAGGAAATCGTCGATCTAAGTGGAAACTCTCTTCGCTTTATCCCAGGGTGGATTGCAAATTACCCCATCAAAAAGTTGATTGTAAACAATAACCAATCACCTTTTGATCTGACTTTCCACGAAAGCATAGGCAAAAAAAAAGACCTCAAAGTTGAGGTCCTTGGAAATGGATTTTACCACCCTCCAAAAGGGCTCCGAGAGGATCAAGTCATCTGTGAGATTGACTTTACCTCGTCGGATTACCACGATCAGTTTACTCAAATATCTGAGCAATTTTAGTAAGCTCTTCAAGAACTGCTTCAATTGGAGGAACATCCTCTTCTTTCTCCTTTTGGAGAGAGTGGCTAAGCTTTGCAAGCGCTTTAAGAGTCCCTATTTCTTTTTCGCTAAGGTGAGGCTGCAATTTATCAAGTGCTTCTAAGGTTCTCTGACGCACACCTTCTAGAAGAGG
The DNA here is from genome assembly GCA_020440285.1 of Chlamydiia bacterium. GTDB lineage: Bacteria > Chlamydiota > Chlamydiia > Chlamydiales > Simkaniaceae > Neptunichlamydia. Next base: position 2,993 of record JAGROK010000138.1, read on the forward strand.
GGACTTCAATAAAGCCTCTTCTTTTTGACCTTTACGGGGAATGTAAATCACCCTTTGCCCAGGAGCACTTTTTTCATGCTGCACAAGCGCTTCTTGCGTAAAAGGTCCCTCAATTCTCTCATATTCATTATCAATTTTAACCCCATGACCTGATCCAATCTCATTAATCAGCTTATCAAGGATATCCTTTTGAATCGTCACACCAAACGAAAAAACATCTCCAGCTTTAGATTGGTGACCCATAGAGAAAAGCTTTCCTTGCAACTCAATTCGTTGGTGCGAAATGTCCTCCCAAATAAATGAAGGGGCATAATGGGGAGAGCATCCCACAGAGTGCTTTTCACCTGCTGCAGGAACTTCCATTAATAACCCTGTATCTGTCACCTTCACTTTTGCATCACCCTCTTTGTTAAAAAGG
>JAGROK010000139.1 GCA_020440285.1 Chlamydiia bacterium
AGAAGAATGACAGTAGCAATGAGGCAACAAGGTTTTTTGACAGGAGAAAAAAGAATCAGAACAGCAATGAAACAAATGGGCCTGGAAGCGATATACCCAAAGCCGAACTTAAGCAAAAGTAACAACGAGCATACGAAATACCCCTATTTGATGAAAAATATAACGGTCGACCATGCCGATCAGGCATGGGCAGCCGATATTACATACCTCCCCCTTCATAGAGGGTTCGGTTACTTATTTGCCATTATAGACTGGTACAGTAGATACGTCATTGAATGGGAATTATCGAACCTACTTGATGTTGATTTTTGCATAGAGGCTTTAGAGAGAAGTTTGAAAAGGACACACCCAGAAATTTTTAATACCGATCAAGGGGTGCAATTTACAAGCCACTTATTTACAAAACGATTAGAAAAAGAAGGAGTGCGAATAAGTATGGATGGGAAAGGGCGCGCATTGGACAATGTATTTGTAGAAAGGCTCTGGAGAAGTGTCAAATATGAAGACGTCTATCCGAAGGGATACAACAACCTCAAAGAGGTTGGAGTAGGCCTGAGAAGTTATTTTCAGTTTTACAATGAAGAAAGGCCGCATCAAGGATTAGGGTACCGAACACCTGCAGAGGTTTATTATGAAAAAAAGGTCTCTTAGCCGCGCCGCGGCTCCCCCCATGGGGGGAGGGATGTTTTTTAAAGGAAGTGACGGCTTGGTCGGCTTGAGACGAAACATACAGCTAAGCTGCTCGAACTGGGTAATAAGAGTGAATTTGATAATCGAGGTTTATAAGGTTAACTTTTGCAATTTTTGGTCTTGACACCTGGGACCACCTTAATGTTCAAGAAGCAAAAGAGATTATAGAAAAAACAACATTTAACTTGATGCAGGATAGCTATTTCTTATATGATACTAAGGGAGGTCTTTATGAGATGCTGAGTCGTTCTATTGAAATTGGCCACGAAAAGACTGTCATGACGCTTCTCAACTATGGCCCACTCTGTCATCTTACCAAAGATCAATCAGACCAGCTCATTATGCTCGCAATGCAACATCAAGATTCCAACACACAACAACGACTTGTTCGACTGCTTATAAAGCATGGAGGGGATTACAACGCGAAAATTTACTTCCTTTATGCAAAAGATCTAGCCGCTAGGATCGCCCCCTATCTTTTGGGAGCCATCGCCATTTTTGCTGCCCGTTACGCCTACACTCACCTCATGAAAAGACGCTGGACGTACCAGCGATAAAACAAAAGACAATCCCGCCCCTTTCCAACAGGTTTTTTCAGAACCTTATTAACCCCTGGCTTTCCGGTAAAAGACCCCCTTTCCTTTGCCTACTTGCTCAAGAATTCCTTCGTCTACAAGCTTAGCAAGACGCCTTCCTGCAGTTGGTCTGGAAAGATTTAAGGTGTTCATGACATCAGAAATTGTGATCGCATCAGACATTTCGAAAAGGTTGAGTATTTTTTTTCCTACATCATCTGCTTCCTCTTGTTTAGAGGAAAAAGAGGATCTAGGTAAAATGCATTTAATAAAGTTTTCCCCTTCAATGACTTCGGGAGGCGTAAGCTTTCTTGCTTCATAACTTTCAAAAAGGGTGATAAAGCCTGACCCTAACTTTTCAATGTAGCCTCCTTCTCTAAAAGCTTTACAAATAGCGCGATTACGGATGTAGGTAATCCCCATCCTTAGATTATTCGGATCTAAAGGTCCTGGGAAAACTCCCGGGCTAAACACCTCGATCCGATTATCGTAGATGGCAATCTTTGTTGGGGCATTGATGTGGTAATTCCGATGGACAATTGCGTTTAAAAGAACTTCTCTAAGGGCTGTTTCAGGAATTTCGAGTTCTTCTTTTCTTTTGGGCCCCTCTATCCTAAAAGAGCGCGAGAGCCTTCCAAGGACAAAGTGATACGCCTGATCAAATTGCTCAAAAAGGGTTCCAACGCAGTCAATACTGCTGAGCGCTTTTCGACCACTTGTCCCAGCAAAGTGGGTACATAGAATCATTGCTTCTGAAAAGTACTTTTGAGGATCTTTTCCAAACAGGAGGATACCACCAGCAGTAGGATAAATCGAAGTATGTTCTTCAAAGGTAAAATCAAATGAGTCGAGCAACTTAGCTAAAAGAGAGGCGGCTTTCACTGTTTAAAAAAAAAAAAAAAAATGCATCAGTTTTGCAGGATCAAGATCTTCTTCCTTCGCGTGGTAGACTGGCATGAGATCAAATGAGCGTCCTCTTGTCTGCCACTTCAACTCTTCAACCATATCGGCACTGGCTTTGACAGTAGAGCGCCCAAGCCTCACATAAGTTCCTTTTCCAATCCCTTCAGAAGTTCGATAATACGGTTTATTCATTCCAGAAGAGACCTCAACAATAAGAAGCGTTTTATTTCCTATTCTTTGCGAATAAACCGCAGGGATAATCGGAGGAGATGAGGCTTCATAAATGCTCTTATTTAAATACTCCATCACCTTTTGTATCTTTTCCTCAGGAATCCCTACAATCGTTCCATTCTCTTTCACCCCCACGATAAGCTTGCCTCCATTACGATTGCAAAATCCAATCACTGTTTTGATGATCTGGCTATTTTCGGGGAGGGTTTGTTTAAACTCCAAGGTAGAAGATTCTTGCTCAGGATATTTCATCTCTTTGTCCTCATGCTTTTGTATCACTCATGATACATAAGTGAGACAAATGAGTCAAATATGACTCATTTTATGACTCATTTGTCTCACCTCCTGATACAAATAGATTTGCGTAGAAATTTTATCTAGCTGATTAGGAGTGTGTTACAAAAAATCATTTTTAAACGTGGATTAGAGATCGAGGGCTTACTCCCCTTCCGAAGGAAGGAGGTCTTGGACTTTTTCTCCAGACTCGGAAAGAAGCTCTCCTTTCCAATCCGAGATGTTTCTAAGCTCAGAAGAAAAGTTGGCTCCAATGACCACGATTTGTTTGCCCTTACCCGTAAAAGGCTTGTAATACCCCTTCTCGTGAATTTGCTTCAGGGCATTGGCTGCACTATCATTCAGTTTAAGTTCAAGAATATAGGTTGTTTTGGGGACTTCTAATACAACATCAATGCGTCCCGTATTTGTCGCTCTTTCTGATAAAGGATCGAACCCCATACCATATAGCATCGACAAAAGCATTGCCTGGTAGGTTTTTTCTTGCGCATCGACAAAGACTTGATAAGCAAAACTAGAAAGGCCTCTTTCGATATGCTTAAACAAAAGGCTTGGCTGATGCTTTTCCAATACATTAACAAACTCCTCTGAAGACCTCAGATTAGCAATGGGAGAAAAGTTTTGAACTAGAGAGTTGATAAAAGCAGATCGGACCTCTTCATTAGGAAG
>JAGROK010000140.1 GCA_020440285.1 Chlamydiia bacterium
AACCGATGATAGGTTTTTCCTTCATTTGAAGGAGTGTGAGTTTAGGTTCAATCATCGACATGAAAATTTAGGGCAAAAGGCTCTGAAAATTATGAAGAAATCAGGAATTTGCTAGTCAAGAGCCATATAAAATTAAAATTCTTCTCAGTAATTTGTCCTTCCCCACCACCAACATGATTATAGTGAATTACAACAGTCAGATCAGGACGATATTCATTGATAACCCTTGCTCTTTCTCTAAGATCTAACCGATTATAATGACGTCTAAAAATTTCAGATAGAGCCACCCCTTTTTCCCAATACTCGGGATGGGCCTTAAGCCAGTCAAAAAAATCTTCAGAATAGACCCCTTCCCCAATCTTCTTTCTCGTAACCATCACTGAGACCCCTGCTTTTTCTAAAAGCTCTTTCAAACGCATTGCCGTTAAAAAAGAGAGGCGTCCTTCATCGATCTCTAAGTGAGTCCCTTCAAAATCCACATCAATAAACCTCTCCTCAAGCCTTGCAAACTGCCCTCCAAAATGACCAGGGTCAATAGCAATACGCACCTTGTCTAAAGGTTTTGACTTTACCGAACTTTTAGAATTTTCCTTTCCAAAGACCAGGCGAAACTCATAAATTCCCTGACGTTTTGCCTCTGGAGATTTGAAAAGAACAAGAGCATCATCTTGAATTTCAAAATAGTTTTCAATTTCTTGGTTATACTGAAGGTATCGACTGATTTTACCCGTGACATATTCTTTCGACAGCTTTCCTTGAAAAGAAGAAAACTCATCGAATTCAAAGGCAAAAGAATGAACAATAAGAAGTAAGAGACCGAGAACCCTCTTCATCTTTTTTCAATCAAGATGATCGCCTCTTCTCCATTGAGATCCCATTTTTCCCCTTTTGTTTCTGCAAAAATCACCTCCGTTGCAAGAACTTCTCCCACAATATAATCATGATAGGTACTAAAACAGGCTCTTACGTAAGGGGTAGTATCGAGGGTTATTTTAATGCGATCGGTCACTTCAAGTCCCATATTGCGCCGCTGAGTATTCACCTTATTAACAATCTCCCGAGCAAGCCCCTCAACTTTAAGCGCCTCATTTAAAGTGGTGTCTAGAGCAATCGTCACAGCCCCCTCAGTTATTGCCACAGTCCCCTCCTTCACCTTCCGATCGATGAGAACATCTTCCTCAGTAATCGTAAAAGGGGTCCCCTCAATATCGAGATCATAAGTCCCCCCATCCAATGCATTCGGCTCCAAAGCAAGAATGGCCCCCTGCACTTTTTTCATTAAAGGTCCTGCCCGCCGTCCTAAAGTTTTAAAATTAGGCTTAATCGAAATCTCAACAAACCCTTTTTCGTCGCTGTGATATTCAACCTCTTTCACATTCAACTCATCCAAAATGAGATGCTCTTGCCCCTTAAGAAGTTGGAGGACATTTGGATCACTTGAAATTAAATGAACCTTCGGAAGAGGCTGCCTCACTTTAATCTTATGCTCTTTTCTTAAGGCATGCCCCATACTAACAGCAACTTGAACAGAGGCCATCTCCTCTTCGAGTCTTTCATCGCGAAGGGTTTGATCTTCCTTTGGAAAAGTGCAAAGGTGAACCGAAATCGGATCCTCTTTTGTCTTTAAATCTTGATAAATCGCATCACTAATAAAAGGGACAAAAGGAGCCGCCACTTTCGAAAGCTCGAATAAAACGGTATAAAGGGTTTGAAACGCCTCATCTCGATCCTCTGTCGCTTCATCAGCCCAAAAACGTCCCCTATTTCGTCGAATATACCAGTTCGTCAGTTGGTCAATGAACTCAACAAAAGGGTCAACTGCTTGACTTAGCACATACCCATCCATCCCCTCTTCAACATCACGGATTAACTTTTGCAACTTAGAAAGAATCCAGCGGTCAATATCACACCTTGCTCGAGTCCCTTTAGGCTTCCATTTATAAATCGTCGCGTACGTGGCCAAAAAGACATAAGAGTTCCAAAGAGGAATTAAAAACTGCCTTAAAACAAGCTCGACCCCCCTCTCTGCAAAGCGGAGATCGTCAGCTTGAACAACGGGGCTATGAAGCATATATAAACGAACTGCATCGGCTCCATATTGGTTGATGACCCCCTCTGGATCGGGATAATTGCGAAGACGCTTCGACATCTTATTCCCATCTTCAGCCAAAATGATCCCATTGACAATGACATTCTTAAAAGCCGGCTTATCAAAAAGAGCCGTTGATAAAATATTGAGCGTATAAAACCAAGCTCTCGTCTGATCGAGCCCCTCTGCAATAAAATCAGCAGGAAAAGCTTTCATCGTCTCTTTTTCATTTTCAAACGGATAATGGTTTTGCGCATAAGGCATCGATCCCGACTCAAACCAACAGTCAAAAACCTCACTGACCCGCGTGTAAACCTTTCCATTTTCTTCAAACGTTAGAGTGTCGATATGGTGGCGGTGAAGATCTTTAATCTTTTTTCCTGTCCTCTTTTCAAGATCCTCAACGCTACTGATCACAATCAGATCCCCATCAGAGCTTTTCCAAATAGGAATCGGCGTTCCCCAATACCGATTGCGGCTAATCGCCCAATCACGGGCATTTTCAAGCCACTTTCCAAAACGACCATGCTTCAAGTGAGCAGGAACCCAGTGGATATGTTCATTATTTTTAACGATCTGATCCTTGATCTTTTCAACCGCAACAAACCAAGTGCTCACCGCCTTATAAATCAAGGGCGTATCACTTCGCCAACAAAATGGGTAGCTATGGCGCACCGTCCCCTGATGGAACAAACGCCCTTTTTCCTTGATCTTTCGAATGAGCTCCTTATCAGCATCCTTAACGTACTTTCCCTCAAGCTCGGGAATATCTGAGGTATACCTTCCATTTTGATCAACAGGGCAAACCAGCTCAATTCCCACACTTTTGCATGCATAAAAATCAATTTCACCAAACGCTGGCGCTGAATGGACAAGCCCCGTTCCTACATCTTCCCCAATCGAATCCTCTGCAATCACACTAAAGCTATTTGGACTCGCCTCTTTTACAAAATAATCAAAGAGAGGCTCATATCTTTTTCCAACAAGGGCTTTCCCTTTAAACGTGTCGAGAATCTCAACCCCTTCCTTAAAGTAGGTTTCGATCCGCCCCTTCCCTACAATATAATTCTTCCCTTCCTTTCGCACCTTCGCATATTCGAGCTTTTCACCCACCATGACCGCCAAATTCGAAGGAAGGGTCCATGGAGTTGTCGTCCAAATCAATAAAGAAGTCTCAGGATCATCAACAAAGGGAAAACTCACAACAATCGATGGATCATCCACCTCTTGATAATTCAAATTCGCCTCAAAATTGGAGAGAGGAGTTCCCAGCTGCGCCGAAAAAGGCATCACTTTGTATCCCTCATAAACAAGCCCCTTCTTCCAAAGCTCTCCAAAGACCCACCACACCGACTCCATAAAAGAGAGATTCATCGTCATGTAAGTCTTATCAAAGTCAACCCATCGCCCCATCCGGTTGACCGTCTTTTTCCACTCCTCCGAATACCGCATCACAATGCTGCGACACTCTTCATTAAACTTCCCAATCCCGAACTGCTCAATGTCCGCCGCACCGGAAAGCTCAAGCCCCTTTTCGATCTCCATCTCAACAGGAAGGCCATGGGTATCCCAACCAAAACGCCTTGGAACAAAATACCCCTTCATCGTCTTATAACGGGGAATAACATCCTTAATCGTCCCTGCAAGCAAATGACCATAATGGGGAAGACCCGTTGCAAACGGTGGCCCATCATAGACAGAAAAAAGAGGAGATCCTTTTCGATCCTCAAGCGATCTTTTAAAGATCTTCTCCTTCTCCCAAAGTTTTTGGATCCTCTCTTCCCTCTCAGGAAAGCTTTCTTTACGATTTTCAAACATAGCCCTACAGTTTACAAATCCTCTATATAATAATCAATACACTTGCCTCTATTCCCACCACATGCTAGGATAGGGCTTTCGCCTCTTCTAATCACCTGGTTGTTAGAGGACTGCGAAAAATCCCCTTTTATGGTATAATATAGGTGGGGGTGCATTGGTTTCGACTTGGAAACAAAGTACCAGTGGCATGCAGAGGGTTCGGTTGGCCTCTTAAAAAAGCCGAGACGACATAATTGTCAAAAAATCAAAAGTTGTAAGCATCGCTTCTCACGCTGGTTTTACTAGCAAAGTTGCGTATGCTGCAGCCGCTGCTTAAGACCTAACCCGTCATTTAGTAGCCGATCCTCTAAGATTGGACCAGGGATCTTAGAAAGGTCGTCAGAGATCTTGGTATGAACGCCTTTTCTTGACTTCCAGAGAGGGCGCTTCGAGATTAAAAGAGGTGTGCGCATCCCAAGTGGGGTTCCTTACAGCAAGAGGCGCACTAAAACTAAGGGACTAAGCATGTAGGCATTGTTATGGCGTTGGCTAAGGACGAGAGTTCGATTCTCTCCACCTCCAATCTAAATAAAGGCTTCAGTTTTATGACTGAAGCCTTTTGTTTTTAGTGGCATACAATAAGAAATTCACACCAAAAAATTTTACTATATAAAGCCCAATTACGCACTATTTACGCACTAGACTAAATGAAACTGCATTAAAAACTCTTTAATTTTCAGCTTATTCCTGCTACACTCTTCGGCTTATACCAAGAGAGCAAAATGTCATCTAATACCGCCCTGAAAGTTCAGGCAAAAGACCTGAAAGAATACAAAGCCTTCTTTAAAGAGATTAAAGAAAAAATCTTAACCTCTCAGATAAAAGCTGCTTTAGCAATAAATCATGAACTCATCAACCTTTACTGGGAAATAGGTTCTAAAATCCACCTCAAACAAAAAGACGAAGGTTGGGGTGCCAAGACCGTCGAAAATTTAGCCAAGGACTTCAAATCCACTTTCCCAAAGATGAAGGGCTTCTCTCTAACAAACATCAAATACATGGTTCAATTCGCAAGGGAATATCCCGAATTTGCAATTAGCCAACAGGTTGTTGGCCAAATTCCATGGGGTCATAACATCCTTCTCCTTCAAAAGCTTGAAACCCTCCAAGACAGACTTTGGTACGCCCATAAAACGATTGAACATGGATGGAGTCGTAGCGTCTTAATACACTGGCTAGATAGCGGCCTTCATAAACGAGAAGGCAAAGCCATAACTAATTTTCAAATAACCCTTCCTTCTCCTCAATCTGACTTGGCTCATCAAGCATTAAAGGATCCCTACTGCTTTGATTTTTTAACTCTAAGAGATAAGCATGATGAAAAAGAACTAGAATCAGGATTGCTGGACCACGTTCAAAGATTTTTACTCGAGCTTGGAGCAGGCTTTTCTTTGGTAGGCCGCCAAGTTCATTTGGAAGTAGGAAACCAAGATTTTTACATCGATCTGCTCTTCTATCATTACAAGCTTAGATGCTTTATTGTGGTTGAACTTAAAGCAACGGATTTCAAGCCTGAATTTGTAGGAAAGATGAACTTCTATCTTTCTGCTGTAGATGACAAAATGAGGCATCCCGACGATAAATCAACTATAGGACTTTTGCTTTGTAAGGGCAAAAATAAAGTCGTTGCCGAGTACGCCCTCCGGGATGTCAATAAACCCATCGGCATATCTCAGTATGAAGCAAAGATCATAGAATCTCTCCCTGATGAGTTAAAGGGGTCTTTACCAAGCATTGAGCAAATTGAACAAGAGCTTGAGACTAGAGAATGATTGAAGTGAGCAAGCTGTCATGAAAAATATTCACCCCAAAAAGTTTGCACTGATTGGTCTCCCTGGAAGTGGAAAATCTACATTTGCCTCTAAGCTTGGTAGAATCTTAAGTCTTCCAGTTCACCACTTAGACAGGCATATGTTTGAGCCTGGTGGAAAGAAAAGGGATAAGCAGGAATTCATAGAAACTCAAAAGGCTCTGCTTGAGGAAACAGCCTGGATCGTTGAGGGATGTTCGTTTTCAACTTTTGAAATGAGATTCGCTAAGGCTGATATTCTAATATATTTCCACTTTTCAAGGGCTGTCTGTTTTTGGAGGTTTTTCAAAAGATTTTTTAATTATCAACGAGAGTTTGGAGGCTTACGAGCCATTAAATGGGAACTCCTGAAATACACTTGGAACTTCGATAAAGAAAAAAGAGCACGAATCACAGAACTCCGAGACAAATATCCTCAGACTGATTTTCTTGTCTTCAGAACTCAAAAAGATGCTGATCTTTTCTTAAGACAAAGCAGTGAACGCCACCTCAGCTTCGCGGAAAGAAACAAAACCCTCAAAAAAATCTCTATAAGAGACTATCACCCAGATGATGTGCAGGCTCTGGCAAATATCTATTTCAATACAATCCACAAAATCAATATTCAACACTACACAAAAGAGCAAGTAGATGTTTGGGCTCCTGCTACAAGTTTAGAAACGGAAGGGTGGGCAAAAAAATTCCCCAAAACCAAGCCAATTATTGCCACGGTTGGGGATGAGATCGTTGGATTTGCTGAGTTCGAGCCTAATGGTCATATCGATTGTTTTTATTGTCATCATGAATGGATTGGAAAAGGCGTTGGATCAGTTCTTATGAAAGAAATCCTTCAAAGAGCAAAAAACAACCACATCGACCTCATTTTTGCCGAAGTAAGCATCACGGCAAAGCCATTTTTTGAAAAATGGGGGTTTAGAATCGTCACGGAGCAAACAATCGTTAGAAAAGGCATTGAATTGACCAACTTTAAAATGGAACGACGAACTGACGAATAGTCTAGCCTTCTTTTTTAATGTGCCATCTGTAACAGTTCGATTCTCTCCACCTCCATTGTAAATGGGACCATAACAGAAAAGCCCTTCTAGCAGTTCAGATTTCTGCGCGTGAAACGCACGCCAAGCCCCTTCGGCTTGGCAAGGAGCACGAGTCAGAAAGATGGACCGCTAGAAGGGCTTTTCTGTCTGGTAACACGCACGATGGGGGTAGCAACCTCCATTGTAAATGGGACCATAATCTTGACTCTCAAGATCGCTCTTAAAATCATGAATATTCAACCCAGCTGGCTGGTATATCTCTTTGAGAGTTTCCTTTAACTGTTTCATAGGTGGCCTTTCGCAGTCGATTTGTTAACATTCATAATATTGGATTCTTCTAATAAACTCCTAACTCTTGGGATGGTTTGTTTTAGATTAACCTCTTTCGCAGACATTTGATATGCAAAAGGAAAAAAAGACTTATCTTTTTCAATCCATCCGACAAACCATCTGACTTTCTCACTCTTCCCATCTTCTAAAATATAGCTAAAGTGGTTTAAAATAGTAACAATTCATCCAGATCTTTTCACCGAAAATTTTACGCTCGATCTTGCTGGCTTACACGAAGCCAGCTTCGCTCTCCGCGCTTCATTTTCAATGAAAATCTTCTGTCCAATTATT
>JAGROK010000141.1 GCA_020440285.1 Chlamydiia bacterium
CTAATTTTATACTTACTTAACCTACTGAATTTCATAGCAAAACAACATATTCCTATTTGTTTTGCTAGTCAAGAGCCAAGGTTTATTTGATTTCTTAAATTTTTGAGCAGATTTTTTCTTTTCACTTTGATCACATTGTCCAAAAGACAAGGGGTCAAAGTGAAAAGGAAAAAGATGCCAAAAAGAATGGAATGAAAAATACCTTTAATATCGGGTAGGTTCATCTCCTCAGCTGAGGCCAATGTTAACACTCTTTGTCCATTTCTATCCACCCCTGTAACCGAAAGATTATTTTAATTAACAAATATAAAAAGTTTGATTGCATATAAATATGTTGGAGGTAAGAATGACCGTTGTTTTAGATAAAAAACCGCGTGAGACAATGTCCAAGGTTATTAAAACTGAATTTCGTCCTTCAAACATTTCCAAGATAAAAAAAGCCCTTTTTGATGAAAAATGTTCCTTTGTGTTGATCACTTGCTCAGACCCTTCCAAGGAAGGGAAAATATGTGTAGAGATGGATTACAGTGGGGATCGTGATTTAATTGCTTATCTCATGAAAAGTGCCGAGAACTATTTGGAATAATCATTACATGGTGTATCCTGACGAGGATGAATAAGGATGCCCATGATCGAGTTATATAGTGAATGGTTTGAAAAAAACCGCAGCTTGTTACTTGAAGATTTTTTCACATTTTTAAGGTTTCCCAGTGTGAGTACAGACCCTGCCCACAAAAAAGATATGGCGCTGTGTCGAGACTGGCTTGTCTCTTACATGAAAACGTGTGGGTTGGATGCAGAGGTGTGGGAGACTTCGGGACATGAAGTGGTATTTGGGCAAAGACTTTGTGGGGAGGGGCCAACGATCCTTTTTTATGGTCACTATGATGTGCAACCTGCAGAGCCTCTTGATGAATGGGTGAGTCCCCCTTTTGAACCCGAGGTGCGCGATCATGTTGTCTATTCGCGAGGGGCGATCGATAATAAGGGGCAAGGATTTTACACCCTTTTAGGGGTGAAGGCCTTCCTCGAGCTTGCAGGCAAGAAAAAGATCAACATCAAGGTATTGCTCGAAGGGGAAGAAGAGATAGGGAGTCCTGGTCTTGCTGAGATTGCAGAAAAAAAGAGGGAGGAGTTGAAAGCAGACCATGTTTTCATTGTCGATCTCGACATGGCGGGAGAGAAAAAGCCCGCAGTGACCTTAGGCATTCGTGGGGTGGCGAGTCTTAATGTGGTGGTAACCAATGCTGCAAGCGATCTCCATTCTGGAATTTTTGGAGGGATTGCCCTTAATCCTGCTCGCCTCTTGGCAGAGGTTTTAGGTAAGATGTGGGATGACAATGGAAAGGTAACCGTTCCCCATTTTTATGATGGAATGAAAACATTTTCCAAAGAAGAGCTTGCTATTTTAGATTGGGATGTCGATGTTAAAAAAAATGCAGATTCCTATGAGGTAAAAGTGCTTCAAGGGGAGGGGGACTACTCTTTTCTTGAGTCGAATTGGATCCGCCCCACCCTCGAGATTAATGGGATGAAAAGTGGCTATACAGGAGAGGGGTTTAAGACAATTATCCCCGCTAAAGCTTCGGTCAAACTCTCTTGCCGCCTAGTTCCTGGTCAAGATCCAGAGAAAGTGATCGATTCACTTGGGGCGTTTTTGAAAAAAAATCTCCCAGAAGGTATAGGATTAAGTTTAGAAAAAGGGCATGGAAGCCCTGGGATAATGACCTCTCCAAAATCAAAGACAATCGATGGGGCAGTTAAGGCTTATGAAAGGGTTTATCAGACAAAGTGTCGCAGACAGCTTTGTGGGGCCACAATCCCCATTGTTCCCCTCCTTTCAAAGGTTTGTGGAGGAGAGCTTGTGATGATCGGTGTGGGTTTTTCGACTGACAATATGCATGCTCCCAATGAGTGTTTTGGACTCGATCGATTTAAGGAAGGGTTTTTATCGATCACGCAATTATTAGAAATCTTTTCGAGCGGAGTAGGTTAATGGCTCGTATGAATGACATCATTAAGAAGTGGGCAGATTTTTCAGCGTCTGAGACAAAGCCTCTTTTCTGGATGCTTTTAGGGCCCCTTCTCATGATGCTTACGATCACTTTGTCCGCTCCCTTTATGTCAAATCCCTTCCTCCCCCTCATCGCTGTTTGTGGCCTTCTTTTTTCTTGGAAGTATCGGACAAGTGGTTTTGCCTTTACCCTGATGGGTCTTATCATTTACTTTGCCTTTTCCTATCTTTTTGGCCACAAAGATATCTTTATGTGGAAAATTGGATGGGGACTTTCTTTAGTATTAGGGCTCACCATTTCTTTTCTATCTATGGAGGAGCTTAAGAGTTACTATGCAAAGATGAGTGCAAGGAAAGAAAAAGCGGTCAACGATTTGCAAATTTCTCTCCATAGTTTTGAAGAAAAAACCGCTGCAGAAAAACGGACCCAGGAAAAAGAGATTGAAACCCTTAAAGAAGAGCTTAGCTCAGCTCGTGAAGAGATGGATGCCCTCTTAAATCTTGTCGAGGCAAGTCGGATTGAATCTGATAAAGTTTACAGACAAAGTGATGAGCTGAGTCGCGAATCTTTAAAAATGCATCGAGAAATAGAAGGATTAAAGCTCCGTTTAAATGAAGGGGAAAAAGTTCTTTCCCATTTGGAAAATGAGCATGAAACTCTTTTGCAAACAGCAAGGGAGCGGCTAAAAGTTCTCAATTACGTTCGTGTGGAGCTGTATCAATCTCGCCTTCTCAATGATGGGTATCAAAAGCAGATCAAAAAAGCGCGAGAATACTTTCAAGCGCAAAAAGAAAAAATCATTCCTAAAAATGTCCCGGTCCAGAAAAAGAGTGAGCACCTGATCCTCAAAACCCTCGAAAAGGACAAGGGGATGATCAAAAAAATCTACGATCAAATCCTTGATGATTATCAAAAAGTGAAAAGTGCTTTAGATGAAGGCTCTATCAGGCTCAAAAAAGCTCCCGATGAAGCCCTTTCCATAGAGGTCAATCGACTCATGGGTGAAGTGAAAGAAAAGAAACAGAAGCTTGAAAAGACCAAGGCCGAGCTCGTTGGAATTGAAAGGGAGATCTTTGCGATTAAGAAAGGGCTTCAGGAAAGGGGAGCGTTAGGATCTCATAGCTCTCTTCAGTAATGAGGAGGGTGTGTTCCCATTGAGCGCTTGGCTTTCCATCTGTTGTCCGCGCTGTCCATTTATCGATCGGATCAACCTTTCCCGAGCGGACTCCCGCATTAATCATCGGTTCAATTGTAAAAGTCATCCCTTCTGCTAGAGGAATATTGGTTTGGTTGTAGCAGTGAGGAATTTGTGGCGCTTCGTGAAAATCTACCCCCACACCGTGAGCAACAAATTGATTTACAACTGAGCATCCTTCAGACGTGGCATAATCCTCGATCACCCGTCCAATTTCTGAAACCAAAACCCCTGGCTTTAAGATTTTAATCGCACGCATTAAACATTCATACGAAACATCGACCACTTTTTGTTTTTCTTCTGAGACCTCTCCAATGCAAACCATCGCGCTACAATCGCCATAGTAACCATTCAAGATCGAGGTGATATCGATATTGAGGATGTCCCCATTTTTTAAAGGGGTGTCATTAGGGATGCCGTGGCAGATCACCTCATTGAGGGAGGTGCAAATCCCTTTTGGAAAAGGGGGAATACCATAACCAAGAGGGGCTGGAGTGGCCCCTGCTTGAATGTGAAGCTTTGTAGAGAGATCATCGAGTGCTTGCGTGGTGACCCCTTCCTTAGCAAGGGCGCACACCTTCTTTAAAATCGTTGCAGCAAGTTGGGAGGCTCTTTTTATCCCTTCGATTTGCTCTGGAGTTTTTAAAACGATCTGGTATTGCTTAAAATACTCAGCTTTTGCCGTTTCAAAACTTTGGGGGGGCATGAAGGGGTGGTGACATTTCTTCCATTTTTTTCCACTTCCACACCAGCAGGGATCATTTCTCGCAATCATTCTTCATTTCCTTTAGTAAACATACTAGTAGAAAACCTGTCTTAACACAAGCCCTTGAGCTGGGGCGGTCATGCCAGCAAGGGTGCGGTCTTTTGTTTTTAAAAGGGACTCCGCATCCTTTAAGGAGATCTTTCCTTGCCCGATGTAGACAAGGGTTCCCACTAGATTTCGAACCATTTTATAGAGAAAATTATCTCCCTCCACCTCAACCCTAAGCTCTTTTTCATGAATATCGATCCGTTTGAGGGTTCGCACAGTCTCTTTAGGACGAGGCTCACTTGCGTTGGTAAGAGCTGCAAAGTCGTGCGTTCCTACAAAAAGGGGAGCTCCTTGTTTCATGAGAGATAGATCGAGAGGGGTATGAAGGTGCCATGTGAGTGTGCGGCGGAAAGGGGACTCAACAGGGCCGAGTGAGAGGTGGTAGTGGTATTCCTTCCCGATAGAGTCTAAAGTGGGGTGAAAATCTTCATCGACCTCTTCGATCGATTGGACCCTGATTGTAGGGGGAAGGAGTTGATTCAAGCTAATCAATAGCCGTTTTAAATCGCGCTTTTTTGTGGTTTTAAAGTTGACCACTTGCCCCTCTGCATGGACTCCAGCATCGGTGCGAGAGGCTGCTTGCAGCACTATCGGCTCTTGGTAAATCATTTCCAAGACAGTGCGAAGAGTTCCCCCTATAGTGGGGCCATCAATTCCCTCTTGCCATCCCAAATAAGGGGTGCCATCATAAGCCACGATCATTTTAATATTCATGGAAAGGAGGGTAACATATGGCTATTTCTGAAGAAAGAGGGTAATTCCTTCCAAAAACATTTGGGTAGCCATTAGAGTTAGAAGGAGTCCCATCAACCGTTCACAAGCGATAATCCCTCTGATTCCAAGGATTTTTTTAAGGAAAGGAGAGAGAAATAAAATCGCTGTTGATAGGGCCCATGCAATGCAAATCGAAAGGGTCAAGGTAAGGATTGATTCTCGATGAGAATAAATCATGACCGTTGCAAGGACTGAGGGACCTGCAACCAAGGGGATTGCTAAAGGAACGATGAAAGGTTCTTCTTGTCCCCCCTCTTCTGCCCCATAACTCGCACCACTTGGAAAGATCATTCTGAGTGAGATGATAAATAGGATGATTCCCCCCGCAATTAAAATCGTTTCTTGATCCACATTGAGGATATTTAAGAGATGTTCTCCTACAAACGTGAAGAGGATAATAACCCCCAAAGCGATGAGGAGCTCCCGGATGATGATCACCTTCTGCCTTGTAGGGGCGACATTTTTGAGAACGGCGAGGTAAATGGGGACATTTCCAATTGGGTCCATGAGGAGGAATAAGGCGAAAGAAATTGTAAAAACTGAATACATCATAAAACACGTGCTTAATCCGCATCGTAATTCATTAGTCATTTCACTTCATCAAAATTTTGAAGGGTGGTTGGAATTAGCTGAGGATGATGGTTGGGGGAACTTTGCGCGCTTTTTCGATCCGTTTAAGATCAGAATCATCTGGTCTCAATCGGCTTTCAAGGAAATGTTCAACAATTGAAATAGCGGCCACAACGAACGCCAACCCAAGCCAGAGAAGGACAAGGGCCTTCGTTGCCGCTAAAAACATATTGAGTCCTACAAGGGCTGTTAGAGCAGAAAGAGCAAATTTTACCTGTTTGATAAAAACAAGTCTCTTTTTTTCATCAGAGTCTGCAATATCTCTAACGGCTTCCTCAACTCCTTGGTAATCCCTTGCAGCTAGGTAAACAGAGACCATAAACCCCGCTCCATGCAGGGTGTGCGCAAAAAGGCCATCCACAAACCCAAAATTATCTATAGACCATAAGACGCTATCTGCTTTTTGAATTGCATAAGCAAGGTTGAGTAGAATAGTTCCAGCAACGGCAGTGATTTTATTTGTAGGATTGTTATAAGCCTCTCGAATTTCATGAGCCCCTTTGATAAAGTTTTGGGTTGCCTCTTCGGTTGAAAGGAGAGTTTCGATGGATCCCCCATCGTTAAGAGATTTTTGCATGATTGTAAATGTATTGACAGCGTCTGGGGTAAGTTGCGGGTTGAGCTTCATACAAGCAAGGACGGCGTAGCGCCCCATTCTCATCACCGTACTTCCCGCATCGCTCACCGTTATGCTTAAAAGGGAATTTTCCTGAGATTGCAAAGAAATATCTTTAAAATGGGGAACAGCTACCGGTTGCAATACAGCGCCCATTCGATTACCTCACAGTTATCCTTAGGGGTCTATTATACCATAAAATTCCTTAAAACTCCCTTGTTTTTTTATCCATTACCCCCCTATAATCACCCTAAAATTTATAAGGAAATCTCATGGAACCAATTAAAAATAAAAATTTACAGTCTCTACTCCCTCCTGCCTTGATGGTGGGCGCTGCTTTTCTTGCAGGATCAAGTCGCTTGATTCAATTCTTTCCGGGAGCATCGAGAAAAGGGCTCTTGATCTCCTCTACCCTTGCAGCCTCTGTTCATGTTGGGGCTGGGAGGCTGTTTCATGGTGATCAAACAAAAAGAAGGGGCGCTTATGTGGGAGGGCTTCTCCTTGCAACGCTTGCTACTCCCACAATTGCAAAAACCCTTTTAGGGCGCGCTGACATTAACCTGAAAGGAGCAGCCCTTTTTGGATTGCTTCAAGGGGCAATTACCGCAGGAGGGGAATATTTTTCATCAAAGCCATCCTCCTCTACGCCGCCACCCTCTCCTAATACTACACCGGAGACTACTCCTACCCCAACTCCAGAGCCCTCTCCACAGGCGAGATGTTTCATTGTTCCAGCAAGCGATGAGGACTCTAGAGCCTACCAGACCCTTAAAGAGGAATGGAGTAGGAAGATGGCAGCAGCCTTGAGGGCTGACGCGCGCCCACTAGCTGAAATTGAACGACTTTCTCCTGAAATTAAGGCAGTGTTTAATAATAGAGCGTCGGGAAGTCGAGGGGGCTGCCCTGAAGGACTCACATATGTGCAGTCGGGTGTTCATGTTTGCTTTTTCTATACCGAAACCCCAACCCTTGTTTATAAGGCCAAAATGGGAACGGGGTACACTCAAGAGACTGCAAATGGTTATGTTAAACAAGCAGATCGTGCTCGAGCACTTTGTCAAGAAAAAGGGCTTAATCTTCTATATGTTCCTCAATCAATTGCTGTAGAGACTGAAAATGGAAGATATATCATCGTGCAGGAAAAAGTGAATGTGAATGCAGATTATGACTATCAAAAGGGGTTATATTCCTATCTGATTCATTCACCTGATACTGAGGAATATGCAAAAGAGCTTCATCGACAATTGGCTGTTTTTATCGGAGAATTTGGGTTTGGAGATGTGAAGTTTGACAATATTCCCATTAGTGAGGATGGCGTTGTTGCCCTCTTTGACTTAGATGAGAGGGGAGCATTGATGGGACTCACCCAAGGTGGTGGGCATGGTAAAACAGATGGTTTGCTTTCTCATCTTCCACCTGCGTGGATCGATGAGGTGGTTCAAGCTCTTCCAGAAGAGGGCCAAAGAGAAGTCAACCCACATCTGCAAGTGATAAAGGAACGGTATCCAGCGAAAGTCGAACAAGATCAACCACATCAAGAGTTTCTTGCAGGTGCAGAGATCACCCTTCCGAACCAGCAGATTGTTGTTGATCCAAACGACTTTGCAGATTTTACCGATTCCGAGAAGCAGGTTATTTCGTGGCTTACGGAAGAGATGAACCGGGCATTGAGTAGAAGAAAGGATTGGATTGACTTGAAGGGAGCTCGCACATTCGATATTCTCTATCCAATCCAGAAATGGCAAGAGTTTAATCTAAATATCAATCTATTTAGACAAGCAATGAGAAAGGGATTAAACGAGCTGAAAAATCGGAATCTTATTTGCAATTTCAATGTTGATGGTAATGGATATAATGTCTCGATCGTTTGTTAAACATTACGATATGTTAAATAAAGAGCGTTTTAGGGGGAGTCGTTAGCTTTTCCTTCAGGTCGACTTCGTAGTGGTTGTATTCGCTTTTGAGGATGTCAACGGTTGCTGCGAAGTAGTTCAGAGTGCTGAGCATCAAGATAAGGGGCTCTGCGATTTCAAAAAAGAGGAAGTAGGAGACTGCTTGGATGATGTTGATCAGACAAGCTGCGGCAGATCCCATCATCTGGGTGAAGGCGTGGTAGCGCTCCTCTGCGGTTTCAGCTTCTTGCCACGTGTTATATCGCTCGATTAGAGTGGAGCCATTCATGTAAAGCATCGCAGCAGGAATGAGAATGCCACCCATAGGGATAAGGGCTGGGGCTTCAGATCTAATGATGGTGTTATAGTGGGTGATATAAGCTTTTGCAATGAGAGCTGTTTGAGCAAGGACGCCAACCATTTTTTTGAAAGAGTACCCTTGAACTCTCATCTCTTGAATATCTGTCCATATTTGGGTCCATGTTCTCCCTCCTAATGGAGGAGGAGCCTCTTTATTTTGAAGGTAGTCAGCAGTGGCAATCGCCTCACTCGCAAGGAGTATCCCTCCTCCAAGGTTTTTATCTCCGCCAAGTGGTGTATGATAATAAGCTTGCGTTTCAAGGAAGTCACGCGCCCTTGAAAAGGAAGGTTTTTGGATGGTAGAGGGCACAGAAGCCGGGAGTAAAACAGCCATAGATATATATTATAATGCATTTTGTAATTAATTAAAATAATATTAAATTATTTATTATTAATAAATAATATAAAATCTCTGTTTTTATTAAACGCTGATTTCGTCCAGTTTGCTGATCCGATAATAAAGATTTTTTTATCGACCTCTGCCCACTTGTGATGAAAGAGCTCTCTTCCCTTGCTGATCTTAACCTTAATTCCTTCTTTTTCGAGCATCTCCCTTGCTTTTCTACTTGCTCCTTCCGCTGTTGTTCCATCGAGCTTAACACACACTTTTACCCCTTTTTTATGGAGCTCTATGAGCTTTTCAACCAGTAGGGGGTGGGTGAAGGTAAAGAGTGATAGCTGAACCTTTTTCTCCGCTTGATCTAAGGTCGCTAGGAGGGCTTCCAAGCCCTTTTCATTGGGAAGGGAAAAGTAGTGAAGATCGCGGTTTCCTAAAGAAAGTTTTATCTCTTTTGGGCGGTTTGAGGAAAGCTCTTTTGCGAGAGTTGGGGCGTAGAGTCCCACCATCAAATTTTGATGCATTTGTAGAGACGCCCCCCCCCCCCCCCCCCCCCCCCCCCCCCCCCCCCCCCCCCCCCCCCCCCCCCCCCCCCCCCCCCCCCCCCCCCCCCCCCCCCCCCCCCCCCCCC
>JAGROK010000142.1 GCA_020440285.1 Chlamydiia bacterium
ACCCACCTCCCCTTTCTGCTTACACCATAACCTATTACCCTTCTCATAAGGTCTTTGTCTGGGATCATTATGGCCTCAGGGGTGGGATGGAAGGAGGTGGGGACATATCTAGTAAGAAAGAGTCTTCTACGGGACAAGGAACTACTTATAATAACAATGGGCCCGTAACAAACCAGGGAAACATCAGTATTGGTACGCAAAACAATCATCCTGTCGCTGATACAGTAACAAATCAAGGAATAATCCAAATTGGCACGCAAAACAACTATTTAACATCGACTCCTACTCCTCAATTGGAGGAGAGTGATCTGATGGAAGCTTTAAGGATGTACTATTCCCAAAAAGCTACCCTCACCTCTTTAATAGGAAATCGAAAAATGCCTATTGAAGGCATCTATGTCCGTCTTGCGATGATTGGAGAAGAAGAAAGAAAACAGCAAAAAGAGTCCCTAGAGAGCGGCTTTTCTGGGACATCTGAAAAAGAGGCCAAAAAGCTAGAAGATGACAGGATTTCGACATACGAAAGCATCTTTCAGCCTAAAAAAGCAGTCGAAATAGAAAAACTCTTTGATGAACCCAAGCTCAAGAGTGCTCCACAGAAAAGGGTGATAATTTATGGTTCTGCAGGGGTTGGGAAAAGTACCTTTTGCCAAAAAATTGCTTATTCCTATGCAACAGGTAGTCCAGTATGGCCTCAATTTAAAACCCTATTTTGGATCAAACTCCGCTACGTAACAGAGAAAGATAATGAAAAATCGCTTTATGAATTGATCGGAAGAGAATGTGGGTTTGAGTGGGGAAGTTTTCAGGACTTAATGAAAGATAAAGGCTTTAGAGATGAATGCTTACTTCTCCTGGATGGATATGATGAGCTTTCTGACCTACCGATAAGGTTAAAAACTTCTGGAGGCCAATATTTTAAGGCTTTAGAAGCTTTCCAAAAAGAATTTTCGCATATTCTTATTACCAGTAGACCCCAAACAATTGATGAGATTCCTAACTTGCAAGAATTTGAAATCCTTGGGTTTGATGAAAAAAGAGTGAATGAATACATCCAAAAGTTTTTTCCCCAAGACAAACAAAATCAAAAAGAGATCCTCGAAAAATCCCTTAAAAACCCCTATATCAGAAGCCTTTCCCGCATTCCCATCAACCTAGAAATCTTTGCCTCTGTCGCTCTTGATGGATCCTCCTTCTTTACTCAAAGTGATAATCTCAATATGACCTCTATCTACATTGGACTAACCAACCACCTCTTTGGAAGATATTTGACCGATAAAAAAGAAATCAAAAAAAAAGAAGAAGTCATAGGCCTAGATCTCTTAGAACTGGATGAGATTCTCCATCTTACAAAGGCCCTTGAAGACATCGCCTTTAAAGCCACCACACAAGGGAAAATCTTTCTTGGTCTATCAGAAATTAACCCCATTTTTACCACAAACAAAGTCTCTTTTCAAGAACGAAGGAGCATCGGCCCTTTTCGCATCGATGAAGCACAAGGCTCCTTTATCCACCTTACCTTCCAAGAATTTTTTGCTGCTGCAAAAATAGCAAGATTTTATTCAGAGAAAGATCGGGCCTTAGCTCAAGCTGAGATTTACGAAAATAAGTTCGAGCCGAGGTATCAATTGGTTTGGCAAATAACTGCAGGGATTCTCTCTCAAAATCACCCCGAATATTTATCCACGTATATTGATGACCTTATGTCGGAGCCCAAAGACCTCGCTGTTATCAATGAATGCAGCCTACTGGCAGCATGTTTTGAACAGTGTAAGGATCCCTCAATTCTTAAACAATATACTCCGTTCATTCGGACAATAGTGCACTTGATACGACATAATCGGCTGACAAACAATCATCTTTTCCAAGTTCTGGGGGCAAGTACGAAAGTGTTTCAGCACGATGAAATTGTAAATGTGATTTGTGAAAATCTGTTGGATTATAACAATGAAGCAAAACAACAATACACTTTAAATGAGCTAAAGGTTATTGCTAAGACGGCAGTATGTGTTCCGCAAAAAATATGGAAATCAATGATAGAGATAATCGAAAACACCAAAGCCAGCCTTAGGGTGAAAAATTCTGCAGTCACTGCTCTAGGAAGTATGGCAGTGGTTGAACGGCTCCCATCCAAAAAAGTGGTAGAAGAGCTTGTCAAGCTGTTTAAAAACCCCAAAGCTGATTCCTATGCCAAAAATTCTGCAACCGAAGCTCTAGGAAGTATAGCAAGGGCTGGGCAGCTTCCAACTGAAAAAGTAGAAGAGCTTACCAAAACGCTTCAAAATCCCGAGGCTGACCTTTATGCCAGAAATTCTGCACTCCAGATTTTAGGAGAGCTAGCAAAAGGTGGGCAGGCTTTACCTCTAGAGGTGATAGACCTGCTTATGGCTTTACTCAAAAATCCTACAGCCAAGTCTAGCGTCAAAGAGTCTGTAATCGATGCTCTGAAAAGTATAGCAAGGGCTGGGCAGCTTCCAGTTGAAAAAGTAGAAGAGCTTACCAAAACGCTTCAAAATCCTGAGGCTAGCCCTTATGCCAGAAACTCTGCACTCCAGGTTTTAGGAGAGCTAGCAAGAGCTGGGCAGCTTCCAGCAGAAAAAGTAGAAGAGCTTACCAAAACGCTTCAAAATCACAAGGCTGATCCTTATGCTAGAAATTCTGCACTCCAGATTTTAGGAGAGCTAGCAAAAGGTGGGCAGGCTTTACCTCTAGAGGTGATAGACCTGCTTATGGCTTTACTCAAAGATCCCACAGCCAAGTCTAACATCAAAGAGTCTGTAATCGATGCTCTAGGTAGTTTAGCAATAGCTGGGCAGGTTTTACCTCAAGAAATGGTAGACCTGCTAAAGAATTCCAGGAATGTTGATGAGTATGTTATAAACGATGCTCTGTGGGCGATGGCAACGACGGGACAGTTTGTGCCTCCAGAGAAAGCGTATATAGCTGCTCTGCTAAATCCCGGGTTTTATGCAGGCAATATGTTACTGATAGCAAAGAGTGGTTATGTCTTTAGTGATGAAGGTTTTATTTGTTTATTTCAACAAATGGAAAAAGGTGGTGGAGAAACGGCATTCTTCCTCAAGATTCTAAACAACATCTGCAAGAAAACATTGCTAACTCGTAGCAATGCAAAATTTGCTGTGCTGTATTGTTTCTATACCGGGAATGCACTGTTTATCAAAAATAACAAACTATGTGTTGCCGATAGGAAGAAAGTTTATTCGAGCGAGTTTAGAGGTACATCAACGGATACTATCATTATTAAAGATGTAAAATGCGTAGCTCAATCGCTTGGTAAGGAGCTAGGTCTGAAACCTTAGCGGTCATAAAGGAGTCAATTATGAGTGTTTCTTTACTGCCTTATATTCAAACATCCCTGGTCAATCACCAGGGGTTTACCATCACCTTTTCCAAATATAAAGGAAAAGTCGTCTGCCATTACTCTCAAGGAGATATTCCTTTGGGAACCAATATTCCCTTCTTCATCACTGAAGACCCACCTCCCCTTTCTGCTTACACCATAACCTATTACCCTTCTCATAAGGTCTTTGTCTGGGATCATTATGGCCTCAGGGGTGGGATGGAAGGAGGTGGGGACATATCTAGTAAGAAAGAGTCTTC
>JAGROK010000143.1 GCA_020440285.1 Chlamydiia bacterium
AAAATTCTAGAATTTCTAATAGTGAGATAGGTTCATGTTTGAGCTAGTATCAGAATTTGAGCCCCAGGGGGACCAACCCGCAGCGATTGCTAAACTGACCGATGGGATCAATTTAAAAAAACGGTCTCAGGTTCTCCTTGGAATTACAGGGTCTGGAAAGACTTTTACGATGGCCCATGTCATTAAAAATGTTCAGAAACCCACCCTTATTTTAGCGCACAATAAAACCCTTGCGGCGCAACTTTACCAAGAGTTTAGAACCCTTTTTCCTAACAATGCAGTGGAATACTTTGTCTCTTATTATGACTATTACCAACCAGAAGCTTATGTTCCTCGAACCGATACCTATATCGAAAAAGATCTATCGATTAATGATCGGATTGAAAAACTGAGACTTCGTGCAACCTGCTCTCTTTTAGAAAGAGAAGATGTGATCATCGTCTCGTCGGTCTCTTGCATTTATGGCTTGGGACTTCCTGAATACTTTCGAGAAATGAAGCTCTCTTTAAAGGTTGGAGAAACCTGTCGACGAGATGAAGTCCTTCTCCACCTGATTGAACTGCAATACACCCGAAATGATTATGAGCTGACTCGCTCTCATTTCCGCGTTCGAGGAGATATTTTAGAAATTGTTCCTGCTTATGAAGATGATCTCGGATATCGGATTGAGTTTTTTGGAGATGAAATCGAGCGGATCAGTGAAATCGATCCTCTAACGGGCAAGGTAAAAAGGCGCATTAAAGGGCTGTCAATCTATCCCGGTTCACACCATGTGACTCCTGAGGAAGCACGTGTTAATGCGATGGTTACGATCAAAGAAGAGCTTAAAGAGAGAAGTGATTATTTTCGAAAAGAAAACCTCCTTGTTGAACAGCAACGGATCGAACAAAGGACCAAATATGATTTAGAAATGATTAAAGAGATTGGGTACTGCAAAGGGGTGGAGAATTATTCTCGCCATTTTGGCGCTAGAAACCCGGGAGAGCCTCCCGCCTGTTTATTAGATTATTTTCCAAGTGACTATCTGATCTTCATTGATGAATCGCATCAAACCCTTCCCCAAATCCATGCAATGCATAATGGAGATAGAGCGCGAAAAAAATCGCTGGTTGATTTTGGGTTTCGTCTCCCTTCGGCCTATGATAACCGCCCCCTAAAGTTTGAAGAGTTTTATAATCATATCAATCAAGTGGTCTATGTTTCAGCAACCCCTGGCCCTTGGGAAATTAATGAAGCCCAGGGCGATGTCGTTTTACAAATCATCCGTCCGACAGGTCTTTTAGATCCTGTTATCGAAGTGCGTCCTGCAACAAATCAAGTCGATGATTGCCTCGATGAAATTCGGATTGAAACAGAAAAAGGGGGGCGCGTTCTTGTCACAACGTTAACCAAAAAACTTTCAGAAGATCTTTCTAAATACTTAAAAGAAATTGGTGTGAAGGCGAAATATCTTCACTCTGATATCGATACTCTTGAGCGGGTAGAGATCATTAAAGATTTGAGAAAAGGGGTGTTTGATGTTCTTGTGGGGATTAACCTCCTTCGGGAAGGGTTAGATATCCCTGAGGTGTCTCTCGTTGCGATTCTTGATGCTGATAAAGAAGGGTTTTTAAGGAGTGAAACGGCCTTGATCCAAACTTGTGGACGAGCTGCTCGCAATAGTGAGGGGCGGGTGATTATGTATGCTGATAAAGAGACGCAGTCGATTAAAAATGCGATACAAGTGACTGCTGATCGAAGAAAAATTCAAAAAGAGCATAACCGAAAACATGGGATCACTCCCAAGACAGTTTATAAGGGGCTTTCAGAAGATCTAGCTGAAGCCCTTCCTGAATATAAAGCAGCAGAAGTCAAAGAAGAGGGGCCCTCTCTTGATCCTAAAGAGATCCTTGAAAGGGTACAAGAGTGTGAAAAGGAGATGAAACTTGCTGCAAAAGAACTCCGTTTTGAAGATGCGGCCCGCTTCCGCGATCTTATGAAATACTATCAAGATCTTCAGCTTTTGGAAGACTCTCCTCTTTAATTCCTGATTGCAAGCTAGTTATGCAGCCCTAGAGGGAAAAATAGGTTGCACTCCGGGGTATATAGCTAAATTGTTTTATTTTAGTTATATAGCTGAATTAGTTTAAAATAGTAATAATTGGACAGAAGATTTTCATTGAAAATGAAGCGCGGAGAGCGAAGCTGGCTTCATGTAAGCCAGCAAGATCGAGTGTAAAATT
>JAGROK010000144.1 GCA_020440285.1 Chlamydiia bacterium
AAACAGGTGAGATTTTTTACATCGAAATGATGGGCAGCTCCGCAGAGCTGTCCGAGTTTCGATGTAAAAAAGATTGCCTATTTATGTGGATGATAAAGGGAAAAATAGGTCGCACTTCGGGGTAATATAAATTTGATATTGAAATAATCTTTACTTCTTAATTTTAAATCTCTTTTACACTATGATTACTGGCAATGAGGAATTCAAAAACCTTATTTTTGAAGGAGTGGAAGAATGGATATAGAATTATTGGGTGGTATCCCAAGCAGTTTTGAAGCCCCAGAGGGGAGGGAAGAAGAAAAAAGGGAAATTGCAAAAATTTCTGTAAAAGCAAATAAATTTTTTAAAGAGGTGATGAATCAATACCCTGGAGACCCAGTCATTGAAAATTGGGCCTTGGAGTCTCATCAAAACCTTCGCCAGTCCCTATGTGAGCGTTTTATGGGCGTTTCGAGCAGCGTTCCGGACGATCTCGGGAAGAGCCGGGTGAATGTAGATCATTCTGAGTAGGTCATTGAGGGTAGCATCCATTTGAATGGCTAGGATTAACATATGAATCATGTTGGATGCTTCCTCACCAATAATGTGAGCCCCAAGGAGTTTTAAGGTATGTTTTTCGAAGAGGAGTTTAACAAAGCCCGTTTCAGGCAAAAGGGCCATTCCTCGAGCGCTCGCAGCGTAAGTGTTTTTTCCAACGATGTAGGGGATCTTTGCCTCTTTGAGTTCGCGCTCCGTTTTCCCCACCCCAGCGATTTCAGGGGAGGAAAAGACGGCGTGAGGAACCCCTTTATAAAAGATCGCCTCTTCCGACCTCTTCTGGAAGAGGGTACGGAATAGGTATTCTCCCTCAAAGTTTGCTGAATGGCGAAATAGATAGTTTCCAACGCAATCACCAAATGCCCAGACATTTTCTTGGGTAGTTCTTAAGTGGTCATCGACTTTTACAAACCCTTTTTCATCAACCTGAATATCGGTTTTTTCTAAGTTTAAAGTGTCTGTCCAAGGCTTAATTCCCGTTGCAATGATTAAAGCATCTCCCTCAGCTTTTTTTATAGATCCATTTCCGTCTTTATAACGAATGGTGATAAGGCCATCTTCATAAAGTGCCTCTTGAAAATCACACCCTAGGCGGAGTGTTACCTCCTTTGCAAAGGCCTCTTGAAATGCCTCCCGAATATCGTCATCTTCTGGGCGGAGGAGGATGCTTCTGACTAAAAACTCGGTTTCAACCCCAACAGAGGAGAAAAAATACCCTAGCTCTGTGGCGATAAAACCCCCTCCGATGACGATTAATTTTTTTGGTTTCTTAGGATTTCGAAGGGCTTCTTGGTAGGTCATGTAGGGAACTTTATCAAGGCCACGGATCTTTGGAATGAGGGCGCGCCCTCCCACTGCAATAAAAATCTTGTCCCCCGTTAGCCGCTCTCCTCCCACTTCAATCACCTTTTTATCTACAAAATACCCCTCATGAGGGTAATAGTCGATGTTTGGATTTTTTTCGTAAAGAGGGGCGATTTGATTCGACTCATCGTCGATTGTTCTAGAGACCCGATGGATGAGATGCTCAAAGTCAATCTCCATCTCCCCATTAATGGCAATTTCGAACCGTTTTGCATCTCGAATGAGTGATGCAAGTTGAGCGGTGTGGATTAACATCTTAGAGGGAATGCACCCCCGGTTGAGACACGTTCCTCCCAAAGGACCTTTCTCAATGATTGCAACCTTTAGTCCGAGCTGAGCCACAGGAGTGACAAGTTTTGTCCCCCCTCCCGAACCAATAACAATGACATCATAATGCTTATCCATTCGCGATCGACATAATAATAAATTTTTAGACAGGATCGTACTGAAAAAAAGGTTAAGTAGCAATGAAAATTTTCTAGTGCTTTGTAAACTAAGTTTTTAGTGCAATTTGCTTCATCAAAATTGAGGACATTGTCCATGAGACAAGGCGAAATTTTTAGGAAGCAAAGATCTCTTGAAAGATGGGTCAAATTGCCATAAAAAATTACTTTATAAAGCACAACTTGCCAGGCTATTCCTTCTCATTTATAATGGGGCTAAAAGGATTCAAGACGATGAAGAAGTGGCTTTTTGTATTTTTAGCTTTTGGAACACTGACCTTTGCCAATGAAGGAGAGGTTCGGGGAAAAGAGTTATGCTCTTTTACAGAAGATGTTTTTGATATTCTGAGTGAGGAGTCTCGCATCGTGGATCAAGAAAAGCTTGTATCTGCATATGCCTCTTTTGTCGACCGTCTTCACCAATATGAAAAAGGTTCTAATCCTGAAATTTCAGAACTTGCTGAAAAGTTCATCTCCTCTTTTAAAGTGGGGAGCAGTTCAAAAGAAGGGATAGGGGATGCCGTTTCTTCCCTTGGCCGTCTTGTTAAATGCTCTGTTGATGATGAGCATTTCAGGTATGACACTTCCTTTCTCCTCCACAAAGGGGATATTCAGAAAGAGATTGTTCATATGGAAAGTCGTCTTGGCGAGCGCCTTCCACAAGGAAAGCATCTTAACTACCATAAGCTCATGATCGAGTCTTTAGCTGATGGAGCCTATGATATTGCACTTTATTCCTACCTAAAGATCGCTGAAACTCGATGCCAGAAAAACATTAAGTGATTTTCGCCTTGCAATTTTTTTCAAAATATTCATAATAAGCGGCATGAAAAAGCTTATTGTTCTCCTTATTCTCTCAACCCTTGCTTACGCAAAGCAGGTCCGCGTTTATGTTGATGT
This sequence comes from Chlamydiia bacterium, assembly GCA_020440285.1. Lineage (GTDB taxonomy): Bacteria > Chlamydiota > Chlamydiia > Chlamydiales > Simkaniaceae > Neptunichlamydia. Next base: position 2,745 of record JAGROK010000144.1, read on the forward strand.
TGTTGGAGATCTTTTCCATGCAGGACATGTTCAATTCTTTAAACAAGCAAGAGAATATGGGGATTACCTCATTGTTGGGATTCACCCTGACGAAGAGGTAGTCGACTACAAAAGGCAACCCTATCTGACGATGGAAGAGCGGCGCATTTCGATTGAGGCGTGTCGCTATGTCGATGAAGTGATCATTAATGCTCCGATAGGGATTACAGAAGAGTGGATTCAAAGGTATGAGATAGACCTTGTCATTCATGGAGATGATATCTCAGAAAAGACGATGAACGAGCACTACGCAGTTCCTATACAGCTTGGCATTTTCAAGCTTATTCCCTACACCCCAGGCATCTCCACGACCGATATTATCCGTCGAGTGCAGTCTCGCTGCCCTCACGCGAAATAATACCATCTATCAAAAATATATAACTTGTTCTTCTTGGTCAAAATCTCGCTAACCAACAAGTGGTTAGGCTCATCTCCAAACTCAATTTTTCCTCGACAATCTCAGCGCTAATTCTGCAACTTATTTTTGATAAATGGTATAGTCACCCTATCGATTTTTTGCTCCATTTTTTCCCCAAACTCTTTTGTTACCTGAGCTACTTCTTCATCTGTAATGCGTTCTAGATAAAAAGAGAGTAATGTCCAGGAAAAGGGTATTGTATCAGGATCGATAGAAACAACTTGTTCGTGAGAGTGGAATACTGTTTGACCATTTGCAGGATCGTCTTGAATATAAGTGATCACTGCATGATCTGGATGAGACTCTCTCAGCACTTCAACCAAGGCTTTTCTAACAATGCCAATAGTGTCAATTTCTTCTTGGGAAAGCCCATAAACCTTTTCAATATGCCTTTTAGGGAAAATAAGAAAATTACAACCAACTTTTGCCCCTTTTCGGATGTTATAGATGACTTTAATGCCGTTATATTCAAAAACATGTTGCTTTTGAAGGACTGCAGGGTCACAAAAGGGGCATTCTAAAACCTCTATAACCTTTAGGTCTCCAGTTATTTCCATAGGCATTGATAGGTTTCTGGATATAAATGTTGAATCTACCTCTGCTCCCTTGTCTTTCAATATTTCAGTTAGATGTTGCTCTAGTATTTGCTTTGCATCTTGTTCATGGGAGTCATACCTGACATGAGGAAAAGTAATCGTGATATCTTCTGTCGTAAGTGGAAGGGTCTCCCGTTTGAAAGCATCTTTCCAAAAAAGAGTGCTTGTTTCGATCCCTTCCCTGGCAGCTGCGCAAATTACAGGAGAGATGTTCGCATGTCGAAAGAGGACGTGGCGGTTGCAGTCTACTTTATCAGCAAGATTTTTAACTTTATTAAAGCCTGGCAGGTGGGGAATAATCTCAACAACATATCGATTCAAATGTCCCTGTTGAGGATGGTCATACTGAGCAATCACAAACCCTGTGATGTGAATCTCTTTGTAAATTTCAGCAATTTTTTTGATGCAGCCGAAAATCGCTTGGTTTTCCTCCTCAGAAACACTTGTCATTCCCTCTATGCATGGGCGATTTAAAGCGATTGCTAAGTGGTGAGGAACTCTTGGAAACTCTGGGTAGTAAATGGTCAGCTGATTCGATTCGAATACCGAATGTTTAAGGAGGCCCGTCACTCCAGGATTACGGAGGGGAGGAGACTGGCTCTCTAGATCATCTGCTCGATACTCGAAAGCTAAAGAAAGAGCACACGAAGAGATCCTCTTTTCTACTTCCTCTATAGAGTGTGGTCGCAAAGCTTGTTTGAGGTGGTCAGGAGACTGAAAGGTAATGAGCATTGGACAGGCTAGGGGAAGGCTTGCAAGCATTGCTTTGGAAAAAGAGCAAGCACCGCGGCAGAAAAATCTGGTCATTAATCTAGAGAACATTAGCGGTATACTTAGCATTTAAACCTCTTTTCAAACCGTTGGTGTCTAAGTGTAAATCAGACCTATTTTCTCCCTCAAGAAAATTTAGAATATTTTTCCACTAAGCTACGGAAAAAATCTGGAAAATCGTGAAAGAAAAAAGAAATGTCTGTAGAATGCTCCGGGTATATCTAAAATATCTTTAAAGAGGGAGGACTATCAGCT
>JAGROK010000145.1 GCA_020440285.1 Chlamydiia bacterium
TGCGACTTTCTATGAAAATAATACTGAATCCCTAAATGTGACTGCTAGGGAGAAAAAGCGCTAATTTGCAATCTCTCCTTTTTACATCAAAACTTATCTAACCTTCGTGGGAGATAAATTCTGTTTCGATTTTTGCTGCGAGGATAAAGTCACTTTCCGTGAGCCCATCGATTTTATGGGTCCAAATTTGAAGAGTCACCTCGCCCCAGGTGAGGAAAATATTGGGGTGGTGCCCCTCTTCTTCAGCAATCTGGCCAATAATATTGGTAAATGCAAGGGCTTTTTTAAAGTCTTTGAACCGATACTTTCTTTCTAGATGGTGCTCATCTACCACAGTCCATCCTTCGTAGAGTTGATCAGTAAAAGGTTTTAAGGAGCCCCCTTTCAAAGGGGTCGTTCCTATCACGCAAGGATTACATTTTCTAAGTGCGAGTTCTTTCATAAGATTCCTTAAGTTAACGTTTGAAGATAGGCTTCGGTCTCACCCCAAGGAAATGAAACGGTAAAGCTCTTTTCAATATGAAATGCCTTCTCATCGTAGTCTGTCAAAGGGTAGCTAATGGTTAGTATCTTTGTCTTTTTAGGAAAAGTCTTAAAACGATCGACAAGGAGATGAATGTCTTGATCTTCTAGACAAGTTCCATAAAGATAAATCACCGTTGCAGGGGGAATATTTGCATCAAGCATATTGGCACAGATAAAAGAGGTCTTTTCAAGGTGGTGCTTCTGAGCTAAGTGCTTCGAAAGTTTGACAAATTGGGGAATTCGTTCAATCCCAATGACCTGGCACTTGTAAAAGTGGTGAAGGAAAAAAGCTCCCCTTCCCCTTCCAGAGCCAAGCTCAAGGAAAGTATCTGACGGCTTGAGATCAACCTCTTTCGCGATCTTTTCATAGACCATGAGTGGGGTTTCACCATAGGTATGGATCTCCCTTTCTCGATGTTTTTTTGAGTAGTTTTTGCTGATCGTATAAGGATTTTTAAAGATATAGGCGGTGAGCAAATCCTTATCAATCTTCTCGAACGCTCTATCGGTATAGTACCGCCCTTTCACCTCTTTCTGAAGTTGCCTATCGATCCACGCATACTTCACGACATTGATTAATTGTCTCATGCCCCTATTTTGCATGACTCTAACTTTTCTTACCAGTTGATGGTTTGTCCTGGGTCTAAAACTCGAAATGTCTTTGGCTCTATTCTTTCCTTTTCTAAGGCGCAATAAAGGTCAAAGGGAGGTCTTTCAAGTCCTTCACTTGAAAGGCGAAAGGTTTTCCAGTGCATCCCAATGCTAAGTAGTGACCCCACCTCTTTGTGAATCTTAACCGCCTTTGTCGGGCAAATATGAACAGGAGCCATAAACCTTCCCGGAATATAGGTTCCAATAGGAATCAAGCTTAGGTCAATTTCTCCAAACTCCTCTCCTATCTTCTTAAAATCTCTCCGGTTATATCCAGTATCCCCCACAAAATAGAGACGCTTCTCCTGCTTTTTATCCCTTAGAAAGTCAACAACAAAGCCTGCCCAAAGGGTGGTATTTTTATCAAAAAGTCCCCTTCCTGAAAAATGTTGAGAAGGGACCGATGTAATGACAATCTCTTCCCCTTTAATCCCAAGGTGAACCTCTTCCCACCAATTCATCTCAAGGATGTGGCGCATTCCAAGTTTTTGAAGGCGCCTTTTCACCCCTAGAGGGACAACCCACGTAATTCCAGGATTTTGCTCCTGCAACTTTAAAACTGTCTTCCGGCAAAGATGGTCGTAATGGTCGTGGCTGATTAAAACAATATCGATCGGTGGAAGGTTTTCTAGGGCCAAGGGAGCTAAATGCCTGCGCTTTGGCCCCAGAAAAGATAAAGGTGAACACCTCTTTCCCCAAATAGGGTCTGTTAAAAGGTGCAATTTTCCAACACTAATAAGAAAAGTGGAGTGATTAATCCAAGTAGCTTTTGGGGAGCTCTCTCTAATCTTTCGCTTAGAGTTCGGATACTTAAAGGTTTTTGGCTGCTCTTTCCTTCTTTTCTTATCATTATAAAAGCCTAGCTGCCAAAGTAAAATGTCTAAGAGTGAACGTTTTGTCGAATCGATGTGAGGGTTGATAAACCGTCGCCCCCTCTTATAATGCCCCTTCATCTTGATGCCCCCTATATCCTTTGTTTTACAGAATAAGGAAATAATCAAAAAGGATTTTTTGCAATAGGTTAACAATCAGCAATTTACATATTTTACCTTGAAATTCTTCCAAAAAATGGAAGAATTTCAAGGTAAAAACAGATCAAAACTCCTTGATATTTGGATAGTTTTTGGAAGATTTTCAAGGAATCTTGTTGACATTTCTCAGTTTTTATAGGAAAATCCGAGAAAAGAAGAGATTTATGAACCTATCTTACTATTATAAACCCTATCCTTTTGAGCCCTTTTCTCCAGAACTTGAGATCTTTTTTTGCCCTACTTTACCAAGTATGGTGCGCAAAGAGATCTCAAGTTCTGAAAAAAAATGCTTTAAAATTCTAGATAGTGAGATAGGTTCATGAAACGCCCTTACTTTCTAAATAAGATAAAAAAAGCCTTTAAGGTTCACCCAGTTGTCGCCATTATTGGTCCTAGGCAATGTGGGAAAACGACCCTTGCCAGAATGTTTGCAAACGAGCAAGGGGACCATCCTCCAGAAAACTACTTTGATCTAGAGGATCTACACGATTTGCAACGTTTGGAATCTCCTCAAACAACCCTATCAAATCTTGAAGGACTTGTCGTCATTGATGAAGTGCAAAGAAAACCCCACCTTTTTCAAACCCTTAGAGTTTTATGTGACAAAAAAAAGGAAAAACAAAAATTTCTAATTTTAGGAAGTGCCTCTCAAGATCTTCTCAAACAATCCTCAGAAACCCTAACAGGGCGCATTCAATATATCGAACTCACCCCTTTCAATTTTGAAGAAGTGCAAGATTTGGCTACCCTTTGGAAGCGTGGAGGATTTCCTCGATCTTTCCTAGCAGAAGACTACTCCTCTAGCCTTATCTGGAGAAAATCTTATATCCGAACATTTATCGAACAAGATATCCCAAATCTAGGCTTCAAAATGCAAAGTGAACAACTCCGACGTTTTTGGATGATGCTGACCCATTACCACGGATGCTTTTACAACGCGTCTGAAATTGGCCGCTCTTTAAATATCCCGGTAAAAAAAATTCGCGATTATGCAGATATCTTGACAGATACCCTAATGATTCGGCAACTGCAACCTTGGTATGAAAACATTTCTAAAAGGCAGGTCAAAACTCCCAAGATTTACTTTCGAGACAGCGGTCTTTTTCACACTCTATTAGGGATTGAGTCAGAATCTTCCCTTCTGACCCACCCTAAACTAGGGAGCTCATGGGAAGGATTTGCCTTAGAAGAGGTCATCCGCCACTTAGAAGTCGACCCTTTCGATTGTTTTTTTTGGGCTTCACACGCTCATGCAGAACTCGACCTTCTTGTTTTTAAAGGAGGAAAACGACTTGGTTTTGAATTTAAGTACTCTGATCATATTAAAGTGACAAAATCAATGCGCATTGCAATGGAAGATCTTAAACTCGATGCCCTCGTAGTCATTTACCCTGGATCAAAAAGCCATGAGATAGAAGATAGCATCCATGCAGCAGGATTAATTTCATTTTTAGGCCAGTAGAGAGTGGGGAACTTGGTCGGTAATGGCGGGATCGCCATCGAATTGGATGGGACCGGGAAAGGCGTAGTGATCTTCAACGCTCCACTTATCCCGATTCCGGGCAAATGCTTTAAACGGGGCACTGCTTAGATCGACTAGAGCTTTTCGGATCACCGGCTTTTCTTTCCCCTTACGGATCTCAAGGTTCATTAAAGAGGTGATGGGAATGCCACAAATCTCCCACTCTTCAGAAGGTTTAGTCAAATGACGGACTGCGCTCATATACCCCGTATGACCATCTCGAATTAAAAGGGCTGCAACGTGGCCAAGGGCGTAGCAGTAGGTGGCATCAAAATTTGTGGGAAGGCCAGCTCTTCCTTCGTAACCAAAAAAGTGGTGGACAGGGCTAAATTTCCCCTTAAAGGAAGAGCGCCCTTTTAGTTCTTCTTTCACCTTGGTGCTAAAGAGGAGATCGGTTTGGATGTGGGAAACCTGAACGTTCCCATGGGGATCTCGATCAAGGAGGAGCTGTTTTCTTATCTCTTGAGGTAAAAAATCAAAGGTAGCTTTTGCCTCAGGCGAAAGAGCCGTCTCATCTTTCCCTTTGGCGAGAAGGGTATTAAGCTCTGAAATGAGGATTTTCATTTCAGGGATAAACTCGATCAACCCTTCTGGAATGAGAATCACCCCATAATTCTTCCCCTTGTTTCCCCTTTTCTCGATGAGATCTGCGATTTGATTTGTCACATCTTTTAAGGTCATCTTTTTTTCTGCCACCTCTTCTCCGATCAAACAGAGGTTCGGATGGGTACTCAGTGCGCACTCTAAGGCAATGTGGGATGCGGAGCGCCCCATTAGTTTGATGAAGTGGGTATATTTTTTTGCAGACGCAGCATCACGTGCGATGTTCCCAATCATTTCGGAGTAAGTGGATGCAGCTGTATGAAATCCAAAGGAGATATCGACATACTTGTTCTTGAGATCTCCATCAATCGTCTTGGGAACTCCAATGATTTTTGTTTTTTGCCCCCGAGCTAAGCACGCCTCAGCAAGGACGGCGCCGTTGGTATTGGAATCATCTCCCCCAATGACAACTAACCCATCGAGTTGCAACTTATCTAAAACAGCTAGAGACTTTTCTAGTTGCTCATCTGTTTCAATCTTTGTCCTTCCTGAACCAATAAGATCAAACCCTCCTTGATTTCGGTAGTTTGAAAGGAGATCTTCAGACAGGTTAAGGCTCTCTCCTTCAATGATTCCAGAAGGGCCATTTAAAAAGCCGATGAGCTGTGATTCATGATGAAACTTTTTGAGTGCATCAAAAAGGCCGGTGATGACATTGTGTCCCCCCGCTGCTTGCCCTCCAGAGAGGACAACGCCTATCTTTAGCCCTTTCTTGGGAACCTCATCCGAAGTTGGGGTCAGTAAAGGGCGCCCAAATGTTTTTGGAAATAACTGTTCAATCTCTTTTTCATGCTGAGCGGAAGTTGTCGCCCCGTTTCCCTTAAAGGTCACATGATCCAAATCTTCTAATATTTTGGGAAGTTTTGGCTGATACTTTAACCGATGTTTTTGCAGTGGCGTCATACGCTAGATATTAGAGCATATAAAAAATCGTTGCAAGAGTTTAAACTGGACAGTATCGTCATAAGATTGGCTTTAAAGAGGTTTCCATAGGAGAAAAGTTCAAGGCGGGCTATGGAGTGAGCCCAAATCGGGCTCATGAAGCAGGACAACGCAGAAGTTTTCCCTAGGGAAGCCTAAAGCAAAGTCAATCTTATGACGACACTATCTACCCCGGAGTGCGACCTATTTTTCCCTTTAGGGCTGCATAAATAGGTCGCACTCCGGGGTATCTAAGGTTTTTTCTTAGGGGGGTGGAATTGAAGGTCGTTTTTAGGATAGAGGAAAACGAGAAGCGCTGTACCCATAACGATGAGGGCAAAGCCCAGAATCTCCCCTGGGGGAACTGTTTGTCCCCAGATGAAGTATTGAAGGATTGCCCCAAAGATAAAGCTCAGATAGACAAAGGGACTAATGAGGCGCATGGGGGCAAATTTTGCGGCAATCGTTAGGAGAATTTGATAAATCCCTGCAAAAAAACCAACAAGAAAGGCATATCCTAGACTCTTAGCCGTGTAGATTTCATGTGAAGGGAAGAGGAAAAGAATTGCAGCACTGACGACCACACCAAAAGTAAAGAAAAAGGCCGTGATCTTCTCCCAAGGTTCCGTGTAATTGAGGGTTCGAATCGCAACACTTGCAGTCCCTGCAAATATCGCTCCGATGAGTGGAACAATAACAAAAGGATTAAAAACTCCCTCTCCTGGACGCAAGACAAACAGAAGGCCCAGAAATGCAATTCCTAGCCCCCACCAAAGGCGCTTCACAATCCTCACCCGAAGCCATAACCTTGCAACAAGAGGAACAAAAAGGGGAAAGGAAAAGAAAATCAACGTTCCTGTTGTTAATGAAAGATGGGTTATGCCTAGGTAAAACCCATAGACAGCAAACACTCCAAAAATAGAGCGGGCTGCATGGTGGCGATAGTTAGTTGTTCGAAAAAGTGTTGAGGCTTTAGGAGCTGTTGGCGAAATAAAAACCCAGATCATGAGCATCACAAAATTGATGAAAAAACGGGAAAAACAGAGAAAATTCGTGCTCAAGTAAGGAGAGGCAAGCTTTACAAATAGCGCTTGCAAGGCAAGAACAACTGTTGCAATAACCATCAGGGTGATTGCTAGAGCAGTCCTTTTCTTTGGTCTTTTTAAGTGCTGAATCATTGCCTTTTTTCTCTTTCCCTTATATGATCTACCTATAGCGGAAAAGAAGACAAATGGCAAAAAAATATATTTTCATGACGGGAGGAGTGGTTTCTTCCCTTGGAAAAGGGCTCGCATCGGCATCGATTGGAATGCTCCTGGAAGCGCAAGGGCTCAAAATCGCCATGATGAAACTCGACCCCTACCTCAACGTCGACCCAGGAACGATGAATCCGTTTCAACACGGAGAGGTTTATGTGACCGACGATGGGGCTGAAACCGATCTCGATTTAGGACATTACTACCGGTTCACAAACTCCCCTCTATCAAAAGCAAGCAACGCCACTTCAGGGCAAATCTACGATGCAGTGATCAAGCAAGAAAGACATGGAGACTACTTAGGGAACACCGTGCAGGTCATCCCCCACGTAACTGACGAGATCAAAAAGAGAATTCACCAGTGCGCAGAGCAAGAAAAGGGAATCGACGTTGTCCTTATTGAAATTGGGGGAACGGTGGGCGATATCGAATCGCAGCCCTTTTTAGAAGCGATCCGTCAATTTCGACTGGACTATCCCAATGACTGCCTCAATATCCACATGACCTACGTCCCCTTTTTAAAGGCTGCCGGAGAGGTTAAAACAAAGCCGACCCAACACTCTGTCCAAGAGCTCCAAAGCTTAGGAATTTTTCCTGATCTCATCTTGTGCCGGAGTGAAAACCCCCTTGAAAAAGAGGTAAAAGATAAGATCGCCCTTTTTTGCAGCGTTTCTAAAGAAGCTGTTGTCGAACAAGTCGATGTCAAAGGATCGATCTACGAACTTCCCCTCACAATGGTTAATCAAAAGCTCGAAAAGCAGCTGTGTACCCTTCTCGATTTAAAATGCAAACGACTCAATATTTCCTCCTGGGAAAAAATGGTGAAAACACTCACAAACTCCAAACGAAAGGTAAAGATTGGTCTTGTGGGAAAGTATATCAACCACCAAGATGCCTATAAATCAGTCGTTGAAGCCCTTCATCACGGAGGAATTGCCCATGGCGCTGAAGTTGAAATCCAAGGATACGATGCTGAAACAGCTATAAAAGTGGATGGGTGCGATGGCTATCTGATTCCTGGCGGCTTTGGAGAGAGGGGGTTTGAAGGGAAGATAAAAGTAGCAACATTTTGCCGCGAAAACAAGATCCCCTACTTTGGTATTTGCCTGGGGATGCAGGTCCTTGTTGTCGAATTTGCCCGCTCGATTCTAGGTCTTAAAAAGGCAAACTCTACCGAAATGGACATCGATACCCCCGACCCCATTATCTCTCTTTTGTCTGAGCAAGAAGATGTCTCAAACCTAGGGGGAACGATGCGCTTGGGCAGTTACACCTGCAACCTCCTTCTAAAAAGTCTCGCTTATGAAGCCTACAAGGAAAAGAAAATTAGAGAGAGGCACCGTCACCGGTATGAGTTCAATAACGGTTATAAAGAAGCTTGCACAGAAAAAGGACTTTTGATTTCAGGAACCCACGACTTTCTCACTGAAATCGTTGAGATTAAAAAACACCCCTGGATGTTAGGAGTTCAATTTCACCCCGAATTCAAATCTAAGCCAACCCATCCCCACCCCCTCTTCTCAGCTTTCATTGGAGCTGCACTTAATGGGTAGAGTTTTAGGGATCGACTTCGGAACCAAGCGGATCGGCCTTGCCCGCTCCGACCCAATGAAGATGATCGCCTCCCCTCTTAAGACCATCATCGCAGGGAAAACCCTTGAGGAAACGGCTGACCTTATCACAAAAGAGTGTGATGAAATCGAAACAATTGTTCTAGGACTTCCCCTCCTCCTTTCAGGAAAGGATAGCGATACTACAACAGCAGTGAGAAAATTAGCGGCTCTTCTTGAAGAAAAGAGTGGTCTTCCCTTAATCCTTTGGGATGAGCGCCTCACCTCCAAGCAAGTAGAAAAGCTCCTCATAGAAGGAAGTGTGAAAAGAGTGTCGCGCACCCATCATGTCGATACCATGAGCGCAACCCTGATCCTGCAAAACTATCTCGATACTGTTGGATGAACCTACCCAGCATTCAAGAACATAAGAGGCACCCAGTTTGAGGTTCAAGGACCACATGTGAACCTCTCTATAGCTGAATTAGTTTAAAATAGTAATACCCCGAAGTGCGACCTATTTTTCCCTTTAGGGCTGCATAAATAGGTGACATTTTTTACATCGAAATGATGGGCAGCTCCGCAGAGCTGCCTAAGTTTCGATGTAAAAAAGATTGCCTATTTATGTGGATGATAAAGGGAACATCGCTTTGAATATTTTCTTTTACTCAACGGAGAAAATATGGAAGAAGAAGCGATTTTTGTTTATTGCTTGGCTGACTCTATTATTAAGTCAGAAGGTTCTATTCTTTATCTTAGGATATACTTTAAAGCGCTTGATAAAAGCAGCTTAGCGCTACATAGAACCCATAGAATTAACGCATCTACTGCGCTGATGCCCCTTCGCCAAGGTGAATCACCTTGACTCGGCGCTCAGCTTGTATCTGCGCCAATTCTACG
>JAGROK010000146.1 GCA_020440285.1 Chlamydiia bacterium
AGGAACCATTCGAGACCGCTTTAATATTCCACTAGCAATCAACAAGGTGCAGTATAATGTCGCAGTTTGTTACGACCGAATCCGAGAAATCCCTTTGGTAACTTGGGAAAAAAGGGGGAAAGGAAAGGTTAAGGTCTATGAAAGAAGGCGCCACATTGAAGATTTAGCGGCAATGCTTGGAAAAACTTTGGACATGGATCCAATCGCTATTGAGGATTTAATCTACAGTAAAGCCTCCATCTTTCCCAATACTCCGTTTGTTATCAAAGAGGATATTTCAGAAGAGCTCTACTATCGTCTCCGTTTAATGGAAAAAGACTGGACGGGACTGACGATGCAACGGGGAACAAAACGGTACTACCCCCAAGGGAAAGTGGGATCTGATCTTATTGGATATATGGGGGCGATTAACCAGAAACAATATTTAGCCATTGCTGAAGAAATTGAAACCCTCTCATCTTATCTAAACGAAAGAGAAGAGGGGGCTCCAGTTCCTCTTCCAAAAGGATTCCATAGCAGCCATGAGGTCGACCTCCGCTTAAAAGAGCTAAGAGAAAAAGCCTATACAATCCACACCCAGGTGGGGAAAACAGGAATTGAAGGAAAGTTCGATCAAGCGTTAAGAGGTTTTTATGGAAAAAGAGAAATTGAGCTTGGCGCCAAAGGACGCTTTATCCGAAACCTCCCCGGAGGAGAAGAGTCTAAGCCAGGGCAAAGGATCCTCTTAACAATCTCTTCTGAGCTCCAAGCTTATGCAGAAAATCTGCTGATTCTAAATGAAAAGGATCGTGAGCGTCATTTTGCTTTGGCAGGAAAGAGTCACGATCAAATTCCTTCTCCTTGGATCAAGGGAGGGGCGGTCATCGCTATGATTCCTGAAACGGGGGAGATCGTTGCCATGGCTTCTTATCCCCGTTTTGATGCAAATGACTTTACACTCACAGATCGAGATCGAAAAGAAAAGAAAAGAGACATCCATAAGTGGATTGAAAGCATCCACCATATCGGAGCGATTTGGGATGGGCTGGTGCCATTAGAAAGAGAGTGGGAGACCTATACGGAAAAAGAGACCCTTTCATGGGAACTTTTTCTCGATCGTATCTTGTCAAAACCTTGCCAAGTGCGTAAAAGCTTAAGAAAATTCTCCTCTGTATATGACATGATTCACTTCCAGCACGTTCTCGGTGCGATTCACAAGGTGATGGGACTTGAAACGATGGAAGAAACGGTAGAAGCACTATATGGAAGAGAGGTTCCCGATCTTGTGAAAGAGATGCGAAAAGAGATCGATCCTTTTTTAACTCCTATTAAGCAGGGGCAAGATAAACTTCTCCTCGTTGATCTTGTCCGCCTACTTGCAAATGGAAATGCCTTTTCAAACGAGCAGATGGAGATGGTCAAGCAAATGCCTCCAAGCCGCTATCGAGAACTCACCCAAGCCTTTGTTTTGGTTAAAAAAGAGATTGCTGAGAAAGTTGAAATGCTTTACCACACAAGGGTATTTCCTTCTTGGAGAAAGAAGTTTTTCAAAGCTTTCCTAAAAGAAAAACGGGAAGAAGAAAAAAAACAAAAAACCTATCCACACCCCTATACCGATTACTTAGCCGAAGCGGAGAAAAAATTATTCAAAGAGTTTTGGGATACACACCAGTGGAAGTTTTTTAATGCTTTTATTTATGGAAACATCGCAAAAGATCTAGACCTTCAACCCTTTTTATTTCATCTCGCTTTAAAAAGTAATGAGGCAAAAGGAAAACTTGAAGAGGCATTGAATTTAATTCGTATGCGAAAAGTTCCCCTAAAGCTTATGGAAACTTTCTACTCTTATCATGAGCTCCGAGATCCTTTGTGGGGGAAATACCCCTCACTTAGAGAGCAAACACTGCAAGGACTTGCAGGGGCCTACTATCCCCGCAATGGCTTTGGATATGGAAAATCCTTTGCTTATGGAAGAGAAGCTCCCATCGGCTCTTTATTCAAGGTCGTTA
>JAGROK010000147.1 GCA_020440285.1 Chlamydiia bacterium
ATATTCTATATGTTATTGTTTTTAAGTGGTTTAAGTTGTTGCTTGTCTCCTTCTTGAGCGAGAGAAGCAAAGAGATTGACATTTTGGAGGGTTTTTCTTATGATGCTCTAATCGAATAATGGAGAAACGGATATGTATGCAGTCATTCATACTGGTGGAAAGCAGTATCGGGTTGAAAAAGGGGATGTGATCGAGGTCGAACTCCTTGATACTCAAGAGGGAGCGGTTGAATTTAATGAGGTGCTCCTCTATAGCGATGGGAAAAAAGCCCATGTCGGCGCCCCCCACGTTGCAAAGTGCCTTGTCAAAGGAGAGGTGATTGGGCAGAATAAAGGGCCTAAAGTGGTCTCTTTTAAGTATAAAAGGCGAAAAAATTACCGAAGAAAAGTCGGTCACCGCCAAAAATATTCTGTTGTGAAAATCACCGACATCGCAGCAGGTTAAGGAGGAAGAAATGGCACATAAGAAAGGTCAGGGATCGAGCCGAAACGGTAGAGATTCAAACGCTCAGCGCCTTGGCGTTAAAGCGACCCATGGGGAATTCATCACTGCTGGAAGTATCATTGTTCGTCAAAGAGGGACAAAATGGCATCCTGCAAAGAATGTAAAACGGGCAAAAGACGATACCCTTTTCTCTTTGATCGACGGTGTGGTTCATTTCCGCAAGGGGAAAAAGACGCTCGTATCGGTTGCTCCGGCTGCTTAACATTTTTTAGATCATCATGTTTACTGACTTAGTCAAACTTAAGCTCCGTGCTGGCAAGGGAGGGAATGGAATCGTTGCCTACCGCCGAGAAAAGTACATCCCAAAGGGAGGTCCCTACGGAGGGAATGGGGGATGTGGTGGCTCCGTTGTGATTCAAAGCGATCCTCAAGTTTTTTCTCTCGACCACTTCCGTAACCGCCGCTTGATCTATGCTGAAGATGGAGGAAGTGGAGGAACAAATAATAAGCAGGGAAAAAAAGGGGCCGATCTTGTTTTAAAGGTTCCTTGTGGCACCCTTCTTCGCGATCCTGAGACGGGAGGACTCCTTTATGATTTTACAGAAGCTGGAGAAACATTTGAGCTTTGCGTTGGGGGAAAAGGGGGAAAGGGAAATACCTTCTTTAAGTCCCCTACCAATCAAGCTCCTTCAAAGTGCACACCTGGACTGCCAGGAGAAATTAAAGATGTTGAACTTGAGTTAAGGCTCATTGCTGATGTGGGCTTTATTGGATTTCCCAATGCGGGAAAATCGACCCTCCTTTCAAAACTTGCCGCCATCGAAGTAAAGACAGGAGCCTATCCTTTCACCACTCTCAAACCTAATTTAAGTTTTATCGAGTTCGATGATTTTTCTCGGATCTATTTAGCCGACATCCCGGGGATTATTCCTGATGCCCACGCTGATCGAGGGCTCGGCCTTTCTTTTTTAAAGCATGTGGAGCGCTCTTCCACGCTGATCTATATCATCGACATTTCAGGAGAAGAAGGGAGAGATCCTTATGAGGATTTTTTAACTCTTCGAAAGGAGGGAGAGGCATACTCTTCCGAAATCTTAAAGAAGCCTTTTTTAGTGGCCCTTAACAAGATCGATAAGGGAGATGAAACCCACCTAACCCATTTTAAAGAAAAGTACCCTTTTCCTAAGGAGACCCTTTTTGAGATTTCAGCTCTTGAAGAAAAAGGGATTGCTTCTCTCACAAAAAAAATTCGCCTTCTTGCTCAAGCAGATGGAAAAAAATATCGTTGATTAAGAGATCCCATTTGCTGTAAGAAGATAATATGCGAGTATGGTCTTTTGCTCTTGTTATTTTTACGCTCTCTCTTTGGGGACATCCCTCTGAAATGGTCACAGTCAAGGGAAAAGGTGAGCTTCACCAGATGGGAGGATCTCTCCTTATCAAAGCAAGTGATGGCGCGATCCTTCATTGGAAAGATTTTTCGATTGCCCCTTCTGAGTCAGTAGAGTTTGTGCAACCAAGTTCCACTTCGTGGGTTCTTAATCGGGTAGTGGGACCTCACCGCACTGAAATTTATGGAAAGCTACTTAGCAATGGACAAGTGGCTCTCATCAATCCCAATGGGATCTTATTTGCCAAAGGGTCGACCGTTGAAGTTGGAGGCTTGATCGCTTCATCGCTTAAAGAGGTGATTCATGAGGGATCGATCTCTGCAACTGCTGGAGCGGTTGCTCTATTAGGACATCAGGTGCATGTCAGTGGAGAAATTCTCACACAGGTAGGAAAACATGCATTTGTCCGCTTAGAAGAAAATCCTTTTGATATCGAAATTAAAAAAGTTGGGAATCGGATCTATCTCTTTAGCACCGAGGAGACAACCATTGCCAAAGAAGGGATGATTCAAGGGGAAACAGTCTCCCTTCTATCGGATGGAGTCACCTCCTTTTTGGGAAAAGGGAATGTCGGTGATATTGAAATTTCGGGGAAGGAAGGTTTTTTTCATGATGGGGTCCTTAACCGCACAGGATCTCTTCTTCTCGATCCAGAAAGTGAGGTGACAATCTCTACTATCCCTTCTTATAATTACGAAAAAGGGGGACCTACATCTGACATCTCTAACATCTCCATTACGAAACTCATTGAAGAGATTGAAAAAGGGCCTGTGACAATTACCACCTCTTATCAAGGAGAGGGGGGAGCGTTAGGAGGAATCATCTTAAAAGGGAGTGTCAATCATTCGTATCATAGCTCTTTTCCTCTGACTTTCTATACAATTGGGGATCAAGGAATCCAAATTGAAGGGAAGTTAACCAATCAAGGAATGGGATCGATCGAACTGATCGCACCCCAAACAGAAATCAGTGGTTTTCTCAAAGGAGAAACGATTAAAATTGAGGGCAACCTCTTATGCTCAGGTGAACTCTACGGAAAAAATCTCTTCTTAAATTCAACGGGGGATGGAGTGATCACAGGAAAAGTGATTACAGATGGAGGCACCTTTTTATGGAAAACAAAAGGGGATATCACCCTTACTGGAGAATGGGGGCATTTAGGAGGAGGGGTCTTTCATCTCGATGGTGTTCGCCATTTTTCTATCGAAAAAGGGGGCCACCTTTACGGCTCTTCACACACTACAGAGATGACAATCCAAAACCTTTCTGGAGTTTTATCTGTTGAAGAGGGAAAATTCTCTCCAAATGGGGCTCCCCTTTTCATTTCAGGAAAAGAAGGAAGTGTTTCACTAGACCACACCTCTCTTCATTCCGCCGCTCCGATCACAATGGACATTGGAGGGTACCTCCATATGAAAGGGAGCGATCTTTCGTCAGAGCATCCAGTTCACCTCAACTTGGAAAGAGATCTTCTGATGATGGAGGGATCAACCCTTTCTTCTTCTTTAGGAGTAAGAGTTAATGCCAAGGAAGACCTCATTCTAATCGACACTTCATTGATTCGTGGAGGAGCCCTTTCCTTGGGATCTGGAGGTGATTTAATTCTTCTGCAACAAGCAAAATTTGATGGAGGCTCTGGCCCTGTGACCGCCTCATCTAGTAAAAACCTCACCTTAAAAGGGTCTGAGGTCAAAATAACGGGGGGGCAAGTCAATGTTCATGTAGGAGACACTCTCTCGATTGAAGGTTATGGGGTAATCACCTCTACACTGGGAGATCTTTCCGTCTCTTCAGGACAAACGATTTATCTGAATGATCAGGGAAAAATCGCTGCCCACGGAGGAGATCTCAATTTAATTGCCACCGAAGGGAACCTCCACCTTTTTGGAGGAAGCACCCTTTCTTCAACGACCCATGGGATGAAGATCATAACAGGTCATTCACTCATCATGGAAAATTTTTCCCATATTGGGACCGCTGGAGAAAGGGGGATAACAATTGTTGTCGATCATTTAAATCAAGGGGGTGGAATCGTTCTCAATACAAATGCCTCGATTTCAACTGGACACTCCCCTCTTCGTATCTTTTCTGCGAAGCGAAGCTTAAATACTATTGATGGAACCTTAAATGGTTACCGATACAATGAATCCCTTCTTTATCTCGATACTATTCAAGAACGGTGGGGGGTTAACTATCCAAGCCTTCTTTATACGTCTCCCTTTACCCTCTTCCACAAAGAAAGTGGACTCATCAAAATAGGGAAAAATACCGTGAACTCTCTCGATTTTTTCCGAACACTTATTCACTTTATCGGCCCATATACTGCAGAAATGGAGCGAAACCTTCACCCATATGACGCCTTTACCAACGAAGTCATTTCTTTTACTGACGAAGACGAACCTTATTGGATTCGAAAAAGGAAAAACAATGACCCGGTTTACTAGTTTAATTGGAAAAAACAGTGATACATGCTAAGAAAACAGCTATGAAACCTTTATTTTGGATTCTCTTTTTCTTTCCTGCTATCCTTCTTGGAAAAGTTGAGCATTCCCCCTTTGTGAAGCATGATATTGCTCCCAATATAAAAAAAGAAGAAAACCCCTCCACGCCCTTATTTAAAGGGCTTATCTTAGTTGGAAGCCAAGAAGATCTTAATCCAGGAGGATATCAAAATGTTCATGGAGTGATGAGCTACCATGTAGAACTTCCAAGTAGAATTGTTGGACTAAAAAAAGAGGTCCGAAACTATTATAATCATCCCCTTAACGAAAAAACGATCACAGAAATAAAGAAAAGAGTCATTCAATATTATCAAAATCATGGACGCCCCGTCGTCTCCATTTCCGTTCCCCATCAAGACATCTCTGAAGGAGTTTTGCAACTCGCTGTCACAGAAGGAAAACTTGGAAAAGTTTACTGTAAAGGAAACAAATGGTTCAAAAGTAGTCGTCTTGAAGAAAGTGTCAAACTTGAGCCTGGAGAAACCATCGCTTCCGATATTCTTAACCAAAACCTTTATTGGCTAAATCGAAACCCCTTTCGACACATCGACGCCATTTACACACCAGGAGAAAAAGAGGGAACCACTGATATTGAACTCGTTTGCACCGACCGCTTCCCTTTGCGCCTCTACGCAGGAATCGATAACACTGGAAACGATGTCACCGGCAATAACCGCCTTTTTACAGGATTTAATTGGGGAAATGTGTTTTGGAGCGACCAACGCCTTTCCTATCAATTCGCCACCTCATCGGACCTTAAACGGTATAGAGCCCATACCCTCTTTTACGAAATTCCCCTCCCCTGGCAAAACATGTTGAACCTCTACGGAGGATACTCCCGTGTGGACGCCGACTTTACCGTTCCTAATATCCGGGGAAGCATGTTCCGGACCCATGGATTTTCTCTCCAAGGTTCTCTCCGCTATGATATTCCCTTAAAACCCCACAAAAACTTCCTCCACGAAGTAATCTGGGGTTTTGATTTTAAACGGACCAACAACAACCTCGATCTCGGTGGAGTCCCTATTATCGCTCAAAACAATATTAATCTGGCTCAATTCATGCTCGGATATAATATGGGATATGAAATCAACCCTCTCTCCCTTTCCTGGGAAATTGAGGGGTTTTGTTCACCGGGAAAATGGATAGCTGATCAAACAAATGCGGCCTATCAAACCCTTCGTCCCTTTGCAAAAAACCAGTACATTTACGTCCGCACCGCCCTCACCTTTATCTGGAGCTTTTATAAAAAATGGACCATCCATAACTACTTTCGAGGGCAACTAGCAAACGTCAATCTCCTCCCCTCAGAAGAATATGGAGTTGGAGGATATAATACCGTCCGAGGATATAAAGAGCGGATCATTAACGGCGACAATATCTTCATCTGGAACTTTGAACTTCGCACCCCTCCCGTCAGCATCCTTAACACCCTTGCCGGTTGGAAAAAATTTAACGACGAATTCCAATTCTTAGCCTTCTACGACTACGGAGTGGCTGGCGTTAAACAAACCGCCCCCTTCCAAAACAAATCAGAATACCTCATGAGCTTTGGTCCCGGTATCCGCTACAACGTCATCCCCTACCTCACCCTCCGCGCCGACTGGGGCTTCCAACTTCATAACCTCCACCTAGACGGCCCCTACCAACGTCTCCACTTCACCCTCGTTGTCGGCTACTAGAAAAACACCTAAATCCTCGAGGAGTGAGAAAATAAGTCGATGTCGCCCTATTTTCAATCATCAATCCCCTCTTCACATCCCATTGAGCGCACACCCGAACATCTCTCACAAAAATTCCGCAGATTTCAGCAATCTCTCGATCCGACAGAGTGACCCTTGAACCCTTCTTAAAGATTTTAGATAAAAAAAAATGCTCCCGAGCCATTGACATCCCCTATTAAAGGAAGGTACACCCTAAAAAGGAGGAGACTACTAGATTTTTTTGCTTGGATCGGTTAAGATAGGACCCGAAGCTAAGGTTGTCTAGCTGTTTCAAAAAAGGATGTACCTTAGTTTCACGCCTCGGGAGGTTGTGGCCTCTCGAGGCACTTTTGTTTACAGTACCCACCCAGTGTATAAAAACATCTCTATTTTCACCAGGAAAAAAATCCTCTTATACGCAAGAAAGCGTTTAGTACCTTTCGTATCTGATACCTACTACGCCAAAAAAAGCCTCAAATTTGGCAACAATGGTTGCAATTTTCACAAACAACTTATAATCAGAACGAAACAACTAAAGATCGACAGTCAAAAAGGCCCTCCCTTGAAGAATCTTCAGCTCAATCATCTCCTTTTCAGCTCGATTCCGAACCGCTAAAAGGCCATCCAAAATAAGTGTTTCTTCAGTCAGATCCCAAACGAGCCCCTTGGTA
>JAGROK010000148.1 GCA_020440285.1 Chlamydiia bacterium
GCCTGGCTAAAAAGACGTTGTCGACGCTTATTAATGCGATGGGAGCGCTTAGTCGTGATATGGAGTGGGCTGGCTGTATTGGGAGTGATTTATACGTGGCTCAAAAATTTAGTTGGATAGGTTCATTAAAGATTATAACTGTGTTTTATAGTGATTTAAACTTTAAATTTCATAGGTAACGAAGCTATTTTTGATCGGCATTAAAATAAGGACATAGCCTTCTTCCAATAGAAAAACTTCCTTGCTACCACTTTTACCCCGGAATGCGACCTATTTTTGGTTCTTAGTTTCAAATAAGCATCCGTTCATATAATATGTGAGGCAATGAGTCATTTGTGGGATAGATCTCTAGGAAAATATTTTGGGTCAGGTCTTAAGCGGTTTTTTTCGGGGATCATGCTCAGTCGTGTGAGCGGCTTAGGGCGAGATCTTGTGATGGCCTATGCTTTTGGGGATCACCCAGCTGTTGCAGCATTTATTGTCGCATTTCGCTTTGCTAATGTCCTAAGACGTTTTTTTGGAGAAGGTCCCTTGCAGTCGGCTTTTATTCCTCAATTTGAAGAAATGCGAGAGAAAAATCGGGAAGAGGCCTATCTATTTTTTCAAAAGCTAACCCTTCTAATTGGAGGGGTTGTTATGGCCTTGATCGGGATAGGGGAGTGGGGGCTATTTTTATGGAAGGGATCTGAGATTGCAGCTCTTACTAAGTGGATGCTTCCGAGCCTTTTGTTTATTTCTCTTTATGGACTCAACGTTTCTTTTTTGCAGTGCCATCACCGCTTTTTTGTCTCTAGTATGGCCCCTTTTTTATGCAATGTCATGTGGATAGCTGGGGCTCTTACTTTGAGACATCAAGAAGGGGCGGCTGCGATGATGGGCCTTGCAAAATGGGTTTTGTGCGGCTTTGTCATCCAGTGGGGGGCAACGGCGTGGCAACTAAGGGGGAGCCTTTCATGGAGAGGGTGGTTTCAAGGGGGAGTGAATCATAGTGGGGTGAAGGAACTTGCAAAGGCTTTTAGCTTAGGGGCAATTGGTGTTGGAGCAACGCAGATCAATGCATTTACAGACGCCCTTTTTGCTCGGTATGCTCACGTTTCAGGACCTGTTTATTTATGGTATGCCAATCGATTTCAACAACTTGCCCTTGCCCTTTTTGGAATTGCTGCGGTCAACACCCTCGTTCCTCTTCTATCGCGAGTGATAAAAAGGGGGGAGATTGAAAGAGGGAAGGAGATTTTTACATTTGGATGTCGGCGGGTGATCATGCTTATGGTTCCGATGACATTTGCAATTTGTATCTTGGGATTTTCAGCCATTGATTTGATCTTTGGAAGGGGAAGCTTTACCCCTTATGCTGCTCTTCAAACAGCGCGCTGTTTGTCTGCTTATGCGTTGGGCCTTTTCCCTTCTACTCTTGTGATGTATTATGCAGCGGTTTTGTATGCGAAGGGAAATTTTCGAACAGCAACTCTTTTTTCGGTGATGACGATGGGGATAAATTTGGGGCTGAATTCTCTATTTGTTTTTGGTCTTGGCCTTGGGGCTGTATCAACAGCGCTAGCAACGAGTGTAGGGTCTTGGTTCAACTATTTTGCTCTTCGCACCTCCCTTAAAGGGTGGCGACTTGGAATGGGTGTGAAGGAGTTTGGAGGAGTTGTAATGGGAAGTGGGGTAGCAAGTGCTTTGGCACTTATCACGAGGTGGCAGTGTACCCACAAGGTTTTGGCATTTATAATTCCAGGAGCTGTTTTTGTTTTGGTATACGCCCTTTTATTTAGAAAGCGCCTCTTTGATGATCGCTCCTCCAAGGCATCGGTTGTCGTCGTAGAAGACCACTGATTGGCGAGGGGTGATGGCTCTTTGCTCCTTGTCAAAGGTTACATAGAGCACTTCCTGCTCGGAGGTGACGGTGCATGGCTCCTCAACCTGCCTGTAACGGATCTTAGCTTTGCACTTTAAGGGGAAAGAAGGAGGGGAGCCAATCCAAGAAATGTCGGTTGCAGTGAGGGCGGGTGCAAAAAGAGCTGGGTGATTTTCCCCTTGTGCAACGATCAATTTTCTTGTCTCTTTTTGTTTTTGAGCGACAAACCAGGCCTCTCCAGCACCTCCAATTCCCATCCCTTTCCTTTGCCCAATCGTATAATAGTAAATGCCATCGTGGGTCCCTATTTTTTTTCCGTCGATAGTCTCAATAATTCCAGGTTCGTGGGGGAGATACTGCTCTAAAAACTGTCGAAAATTTCTTTTTCCGATAAAACAAATTCCTGTACTATCTTTTTTATTAAAAAGGGGAAGGTTAGCCTCTTTAGCAATCTTTCGAACCTCTTTTTTTTCGAGATGGCCAATCGGGAAAAGGACTTCATTTAGTGTGTTTTCCTTGATAGCGTAGAGGAAGTAACTTTGATCTTTTTTAGGGTCATTTCCTTTTAATAGAGATCCCCTTTCTGTTTGGCAATAGTGACCTGTAGCTAGGGCATTCGCACCAAGAGATTTTGCTTTTTCAAAGAGAGCTTTGAACTTGATTTCTCGGTTGCAAAGGATATCGGGATTAGGGGTATGACCAAGCTTGATTTCTTCGAGAAAATCGGTGAAAACATTTTCCCAATATTCTTTGGTAAAATTCACTGGGTAGAAAGGGACATCGAGAAGATCGCAAACAGCGCGCGCGTCATCGGCATCTTTTTCTGCAATGCACGATCCCTCGTCTTCTTCTTCCCAGTTTTTCATGAAGAGGGCAAAGACGTCATGTCCCTCCTTTTTCAGGAGATAAAGAGAGACAGCGGAATCAACTCCACCTGATAAGGCAACAGCAATTTTCATAGGGGGTATTTTACCTCTTTTCTTCTTAACTGCAAAGAGGTATAGAAGAAATTATGGATAAAAGTATGCGGATTCTTGGAATTTTTATTTACACTTTGACCTCTCTCTTTCTCGTTTTTGAGATGGCTCTCCAGGTCTCTCCCAGTGTGATGACCCGTGATCTGATGTATGACTTTAATATTGGCGCTGCGACTTTAGGGATCATGGCGTCATTTTATTATTATAGTTATACATTGATGCAAATTCCAGTTGGGTTGTTATACGACCGTTTCAGTGCCCGATGGCTTATTACATGTGCTGCTTTTATCTGCACGATCGGCGCTTTTTTCTTTGCCTTTACCCACCACGTTGCATGGGCTGCTTTTAGCAGGTTTTTAATGGGAATTGGGTCAGCCTTTGCCTTTGTAGGGGTCTTGATTGTTGCAGCTCGCTGGTTTCCCCCTCACCTATTTGCCTTCCTTGTAGGGATCGCTCAATTTTTGGGGGCAATGGGGGCCCTTTGTGGAGAGCTTCCAATTGCATGGATGCTAGATTCGATTCCCTGGCGCGTTGTTTTGGTGATTTTTGGAGCGGTTGGCTCCCTTCTAACGGTTCTATGCTTTATGATTGTAAGAGACAACCCTTATGATGATCGCTTTATCCCTAAGAGGCACCATCTTAAAAAAGAGCTTAAAGAGATTATCGGTTCAGGGCAGACGTGGTGGCTTGCCCTTTATGCATTTTGCAGTTGGGGCCCCGTTGTCGTCTTTGCTGCTTTATGGGGCGTTCCCTATCTTAGAGTCCGTTTCCAAGTGCCTAATACCTATGCTGCTGTTGCAATGGCTCTTGTTTGGATTGGAGTTGGGTGCATGAGCCCTTTTTTGGGGTGGCTTTCAGAT
The DNA here is from genome assembly GCA_020440285.1 of Chlamydiia bacterium. GTDB lineage: Bacteria > Chlamydiota > Chlamydiia > Chlamydiales > Simkaniaceae > Neptunichlamydia. Next base: position 3,699 of record JAGROK010000148.1, read on the forward strand.
AGACTGGGAAGAAGGTGTCTCCTCCTCCGGGTAAGCTCGCTCATTGGGCTTTTTTCCTCTCTTATCCTTTTTTATGTCCCATGGGTTACTTTTAACTGGTCCTTTATCCTCCTTTTGGGAATTGGAATTGCAGCAGCAGGTCAAATCCTTACCTTTGCCTTAGTTAAAGATAATAACCGCTCGACGACAACGGGAACAGCGATTGGTTTGAATAATATGGCAGTTGTTGCTGGAGGGGCTCTTTTTCAACCTCTTGTCGGTTTTCTCCTTCATCTCCTTTGGAAAGGGACAAAAGATGGGTATGGCGTTCCGATTTATTCTGTTGCCGATTACCACGTTGGCCTTACCATTGTCCCTGTTTGCTTTTTCATCGCTTTTCTTGTGAGCTTTTTCTTTATTAAAGAGACCTATTGCCGCCCAAAATTTGCTAATTAGACGTTAAGATGATAAACTCGGCTGAAACTTTTTATTAGGATAGGTTCATAATGTTCGAGCTATTAGATCTTAAAGTAGACATTGTTTTTAAAGATTTCTTTGGAGACAAAAACAGTAGAGAACTCTTAGAAAGTTTCATAAACTCTATTCTAGGATTAGAGGGAGATGATGTAATAGAAGTTGAAGAGTTTTTAGATCCTAGAAAGCTTCGCGTTGAGGTTGGAAAGCCTTCGACATTTGTCGATCTTTCTGTCAAAACAAGAGGGGGAGAGCGTTACATTATTGAGATGCAAACGTATAATCATGAGGGGTTTGATAAAAGGCTTCTTTATTATCTAGGGAAAGACTATACCGAGCAGATCGACTATCAATACCATGATCCAAAAGGGCAAAAAGGGGAGATAAGGAAGAAGAGTCAAAAACTTATCGCCTGGCGAGACCTTCCAAAAGTCCACGTGATAGCAGTTGTTGATTTTCACCGTAGTCTGAAAGACAAGAATGGAATATTAAATCACCAAGAGGTTGTTGAAACCTACCATTTTAAGCCAGAGGTTTCCCCTTCAAATGGTCATATTTTTGATCAATGGAGAGCGACAATTGTTGATCTGAAAAAGTTTAAAGCGAAACCTGTCAACAAGCTTAAGACAGATAAAGAAAAGTGGATCTTTATTCTTAATAGTGCCCCTCTATTGAAAGAGAGGGATGCTGACACCTTAAAGAAAGACCCCGTTTTCCAAAGAGCCCTTGAAAAGTTAGAGCGTCTTTCTATGGATCCCAAAAGAAGGAAGGCATATGAAAGCAGCGTTAATGAGCAGCGAGATCGATTAGCGGTATTGGAATCTGCAGAAAGAAGAGGTCTTGAAGAAGGATTGCAAAGGGGAATACAAGAAGGGCTAGAAAAAGGGATGAAAGAGGGGATGAAAGAGGGGATGAAAGAGGGGATGAAGAAAGGTGAGAAAAGACGGTCGGTTGAGATTGCTATGGCAATGCTTGAAGAGATGCTTTCATTGGAGAAAATTTCTAAGATGACAGGCCTATCGATCGAGGAGCTCAAAGAGATAGGGGAAAAATAGGCCGCACTCCGGGGTTTAAGATAATTGCTCGGTGGGGGCAGGTTTGATGAAAAAGGCAAGGATAAAGGAGATCAAAAGGGAAAGGGGAAGAATTGAAAGGGCCACTGCAAAATCATTTTCTAGATAGAGGTTGATTTGATTCACACTTTCACAAGCGCATGACCATTTTAGAAGAAATCCAATAAGGGGTTGATAAAGGGGGGCGCCAAGAGCAATGCAGAGCATGTTGGTAAAGCCCATGGCTACCCCTTTCACCTTGTGAGACACATAGGTGTCGGCAAGAGCAAAAGAAAGAGCGTAGGAACTTGCAAAAAAACCGAGCAAGAACATCAACACGAACATGACCTGGATAGGAACATTAGGGATATAGATCATTGCAAGGCTAATGAAAAAGGAGACAAGGGATCCGCAAATCATAATCGGACGGCGGTGAGTGATATGGACTGACATCCAGCCAAGGGTGAGCGTTCCAAAGCAAGCTCCTAGAAAGACTGTTGAAGCGAGCATTGCAGAGGCATCAACTGGAATAGCATACCGCTTTGCAAAGTAAGGGACTCCCCATAGAGAGGCAAAGGCAGGGAAAATTCCAAAAACAAAACCAGCGTAGATCCCGTTCACCCACAATTTTTTTATTAAGATGATTTTCGTAAAGCTTTTCCAGGTATTTAAGCAACTTTCTTTAAATGTCATTCCGTTATGAAGGGGTTGGTCATGGTCGGGGTAATCGTGAATGATAAAAAGAGAAAGGAAAGTTAAAAGAAGGGCAGTTGCAGCAACGGCTACCATCGTTTCTCTCCATCCAAAAAGGGCAACAGATTTGGCAAGTCCCCCTTCCCCAACGACCCCACCAGCTAAGGCTAAAAATTCGGTGAGGGCCACAATAAGGGTAAAAAGGGCTGGTTTAAACCAACGAGAGCCTAAACAAAAGGCAGAAATAATGGCCGGGGCTGTAAAAAGGCCCATTAGCATCCGACTTACTTGCCCTTCCCAAAAAGCGCTAGAAAAGGCAAACCATCCAATTACAATTGAAGAAAGAAGAAAATTTATTTTCAAAATGCGGCGAGGGCCATAGAGATCAATTAACATCCCAGAAGGGATTTGCATGATAATGTAGGTGTAGAAAAAGCTCGAGGTAAGGACCCCAATTTTAACTACGTCAATTTGATAGGTTTGCATCAGCTCTGGGATCATGACACTTGGCGTTCCTTGGAGCAGGAACGTGTAAAGACCAAAAAGGGCTGCAAGCCCCCAAACAAGCCAAGGCATTAAGCGCGATTTTATCAAAACATCCATCAACTTCATATAAGCAAATATTACGGAAGTTGATGGATTTTAAGCGATATGAATTATCCGACGAATGCTTTTAGCCCTTCTCGAGTAACCGCAGTGGCAACATTTGGATCGCGCAAGAGGGCGATTGCCTCCTCAGCTCGTCCTTTTAAACGGCTCTGAACATAGAGCGAAATCGCAGGGGCAAACGTATGTGCTGCCCACGTCACTCCTTGCCTTAATTTTTCTGTGCCAGTTTCTACCATGGTTTTTTCTTGGGTTTCAATGGCGTGACGTACAGAGGTTAAAACAGGTTCTTTTATCATCATTTCGCATTCGATAAAATCAATCCACCCCTGAGCTTTACCAAGATCCTTGTTCTCGATCGCTTGTGTGAGTTCACTGAAATGATCGTTCATTTCTTTGACAAGGCGGTTAAGAGCATCCATTTGAAGATCGCTTACTGCACTTTTTCCCCTTCGCCCTTCCATCTCTTGGAGATGTTTATGGAGCGATTTGAGGAAAAGGGAATGCCTTTCACGGACTGCATCAAGATCGCCAGATTGAAGAAGCTCTTTCATCTCTTCGAGGTAACTTCTTTCATCTCTCTTACCAAGGCGAACCTGGCGGTGAGGAACAAGTTGATTCTCGATAAATGTTGTCGTATCAAGAACTGTTTCCTCAGCTTCTTTTAAGAAGTTAGTGATCTGCTCTCTAACAACCTTATCCACCGTCTTAGCTAAGATCCCTCTAAGAAGGGTGTAAAGTTCTGTTTGGGTGGCAGCTTCTTTAGCTTGCTGCTCTTGAGGGGAGAGGACTCGTTTATCTGGATCAATTTCTTTCGGTTTGAACCCTTGAGCTGCTTGGTCGAGAATATCAAAAAAGAGCTTCTTGATTTTATCTTCATCTTGAAGCTTTTCATAAGTGAAGATAATCACATCACGAACAATCTGACGAATTTGATCATCTGAAAGAGTATTAACACCACTTATAAGTGCGTTTAAGAGGTTATCTTTCTGCTCTTTTTGCCCTGGAGAGAGTTGCGTTCTCTCATCGAGGAGTTTAAAGACGTTAGAAACAAGCTCAGCTACAAGAAGTTTTTCATTTTCCCCTGCAAGAAGAGAGATCTCTCCCCCCTCTTTATCGAGAAGTTTCTCAACCTCTTTTAGTTGATCGCGGAGGATTTTATCTGTGTGGCTATATCTTCTTTCGTTATACACCGAATTATTCACCGATGTTAAGATCGAATTGACCACGTCAAAGTAGTAGAGGGTAAAAGAAATGCTTAGCTTTCCAAAGAAGGCTCCAATTGCTGCTGCGAGATAAACTGGAAGGGCTCCTATTCTCACTCCTAACTTTCCAATTCCCGCTAAAATCGAGCAAACCGCTTGTTTAGCAAGATTCCCTTCCGCATTTCCAAATGTTGTTAGGTCTTCAATGTATTTTCCTCCAATCGACGAATAGGAAGGAGCTGCCATGAAATGGTTAAGAGCTTTATCGACCACTTTTTTAAAGAGCTCGCTAGGATCTGTTCCCCCATTCGTCTCAGGGCTACTTAAGATCGAGAAAATCTTTTCCCGTTTCCCTTTGTTTCCAATGATTCCTGTTTCATCATTTCTCCATTGCTCTTCGGCACTTAAGAGGGCAAGCATTGCATTGTTCGCCGCTTTGATTGGAGCGAGGTGGTTATTCGTTAGAGGATCGTAGACAGGGTTAAGTGCAATGGCTTGCAAATGAGTGGTTAGAGCATCGGTAAACTCTTTTGAAAAATACTCAACAAGACTCATTGTGAAAGAGGAAAGGCTCTTTCCAACTTGCCTTTTGATAAAGCCAACATTGTCTTGCTTTTCAAGCTGCTCATTAAGAAGTTCAAGAAATCGCGCTTTTTTTGCGTCTCCTTCAAGACCTTCGATTTGTTCATAAATTGCTTTATAGCGAGTCTGAACAGCGGCCTCTTCTGCAGCATCTCCTTTATATCCGCAAAAGTTATCGATCACCTTGAAAGTAGCAAAGAAGGTGAGGTTTTCAACCACTTCTCCTTTCTTTTCATTGATCTTTGTATCCCAATCAGTAGGCGCTACATCGATCTCCTCGGGTTTTTCAGCGGTGAAAGATTTAGAAAGCTCTCCAACAGCTGAAAGGGTTTCCTTCCCATCCGATCCAGCTCTTGCTCTTTCAGCAATAGGTCCTTCCTTATAGAGCCTTTTAAGCCCTTTTAGTGCCCCTTCAAGATTCCCTTTCTTCAAGGCTTTTTGCACCTCGCCTAGTTGGGCCTTGATCTTTTGCCGCTCTCCAGGCTCTAAACTGTCTGTTACCAACGTAAAGGTAGCATTTGAAAAGCTTGTGATGACTTGAATCATGTCATTGACAAACTTCTCCCCATGTGCTCCTGGGTTGGCCGCAAGAAAAGAGAGGAGGACATCGATCTTCTCAGAAATCTCTGAAAGGGTCGTTTCATCATCGACGTTATGAATGATATCTCGAATTTGGCGAATCTTTTCAACCTGCGTGAAAAGGGAAAAAGCACGCCAAAAGATGGCGGTTTGTTCAGGATTGTCATATTTTAGCCCTTCGACCCACTTTTTTCCTACCTGAGCTTTATCTTCTCCTTTTAACCCAGCAACATCATAAACACACTCACAAAGCAGGTTCCTAGCCTCCCGATCTTCAGGCTTTTTTTCAGGTGCTTTATTAGCAACTTGGATCAAAAATATTGTGACAAGTTGGTCAATCTCATTAGCAAGAGGGGTTCCTTTTTCCTGGCGCTGTTTGATGAATCTTGTTAATCCTCCAAAAAGCTGAAATGCAGGGTGAGACTGTTCAACAGCTCTTAAATCTTCCCAAAGAGTATCATCTGCAATGGCAGGACTTGTCCTTTCCGATCGAATTTCCTTAATATCTTCCATTAACTGCTCAAGAGGGGGAAGGGGAGGACGAACTTTTGCGCTTGAACTTGCAGCTCCTGTTAGGATGCCGCGGGCGTCCTGAGCAAGCCGATCACCCACTTTTTTTAAGCTTTCAGCTCCTTTAGCAACCTTTCCTCTTTGAGCTTCGATCTCCGTATTGACAAGGTCAATGGCTCCATTGAGTGGGTTTTCAAGAGCTTTTTGATCAGATCCAAAAGGTGCATGAAGATAGGTGTTAATGGCGCCATAAAGATCGCGTAAGGGCTGAAGATCTGATGTGTGTGTGAAGTGTTTCCCACGCTCAGATTCATTATTATAAAGAGGGACAAACGCATCTTGAAACTCTTTTGCAGCCTCAGTAATTTTCTTATGACTTCCTTCTTGATAAGCTTGGGCGAGCTTTTGCAAGGCTTGATGCAAGGCCCGAACCTCATCGGTTTCAGCCCCTGTTATGTTAGTCATATCATTCAATTTAGCTGTTGCATAGGCTCCACCCAATGCCGATACGGCGTAAGAAACAAATGAAAGCATATAAAACCTCTTTTTATTATTATTTGCATTTATTATATCACAAAAAAACTTAAATTATAATATAAACGATTTATTATTATGTTTTTATATATTAATTAAATTTTAAATACTAAAATTAAAATCATTTCTATAAAAAGGGGAGTATGGAAAAGAGTAAAAAATTTATTGAGTGCAGTGAAGAAGAGCTCCGCCTCCTTCAAAAAGGGGGAGACGTTTTCCCCTGGAGTAAGTGGGGCCCCTATGTCTCTGAGCGTTCGTGGGGA
>JAGROK010000149.1 GCA_020440285.1 Chlamydiia bacterium
AATTGGCGCTCGAGATTTAGCCCTATCGAAGCAGCCTCCTATCCAAAAGATAGGAGCGATGGAGAGAGGGTTAAAGATCGAGATGCTAATGAAGGGAAAAACCAAGTTTTGAATCATGATCGGTATAAGTAAACATTTTAATGCTGGATAGGTTCATGAATCTATTACTTGCGGTCATTGCATTTACTTTTGTAGGTCTTTTGCTTTCGGGGATGATTCTTTATACGAGGCGACGCCTTGTGAGCTCAGCTCCTTGCAAGATTAAGATTAATGAAGATCCTTCCTTGACGAAGGAGGTGGAAGGGGGAAAAACACTCCTTGCTGCTTTGACTGAGCAAGGGATTGCGATTCCTTCTCCGTGTGGGGGGAAGGCCACGTGCAAGCAGTGTCGAGTGCAAGTTGTAAAAGGGGGAGAAGATGTTCTTGAAACCGACAAGGCAACGTTTACCCCCAAAGAGTTAAAGGTGGGGTGGCGCCTTTCATGTCAATGTAAGGTGAAGCATGATTTAGGATTGAAGCTTCCTGAGAGTTTATTGACGCTGAGGGAGATAAAAGGGAAAGTGATCTCTAACCAGAATGTGGCAACCTTTATTAAGGAGCTTGTGATTGAGGTTTCTGAAAAGGTGGACTACATTCCAGGAGATTACCTGCAATTTCATGTGCCGAGTTATCGGACAAATACAGAAGAGTGGAGGAAGACGATGGATGAAGAGTATTACGAAGATTGGGAACACTTTGACCTTTTTGGCCATCCCATTGAATTTGAGGAAGGAGATGAAGAGGTGATTCGAGCTTATTCGATGGCATCTTACCCAGAAGAGGGAAATATCTTTAAGTTTAATATCCGCATTGCAACCCCTCCTTTTATCCGCGGTGAAATCACACCAAATATTCCGTGGGGGATTTGCTCTTCTTATTTGTTTGGGTTAAAAGAAGGGGACGTTCTTTCTCTTTCAGGCCCTTATGGAGAGTCTCACATGATCGAGGATGACCGAGAGCTCATTTTTCTAATTGGGGGAGCGGGGTCGTCGTTTGGGAGAAGTCATATCATGGACCTTTTTAAGACGAAAAAGACAAATCGAAAGGTTACCCTTTGGTATGGTGCTCGCTCTCTTAAGGAAAATATCTATCAAGAGGACTATGAGCATCTGCAAGAGGAGTTTGCCAATTTTACCTACCATCTGGTACTCTCAGAGCCAACTGAGAAAGATTTAGGGGAAGGGTGGCCAAAGGAAGATCCATTGAAAACGGGCTATCTCTTTAAGGCCTTTGAAGAAGGGCAACTGAAGGGGATGGAAGAACCTGAAGAGGCCCTTTATTATGTCTGTGGTCCTCCTCTTCATAATAGTAGTGTATTAAAACTTCTCGATGATTATGGAGTTCCTAAGGAAAATGTGATATTAGATGATTTTGGAAGTTAAGCTATGAAGATATTAGTTGCACAGAGAAATCCGATTGTTGGGGACCTAGACGGGAATACAGCAAAAATCCTTGAAAGCATGGAAGTTGCTAAGAAAAAAGGGGCTGACATTGTGATGTTTGGAGAGCTCACTTTATGTGGGTATCCTCCTGAAGATCTTGTTTACCATAAGACCTTTCTCGATTCGATGGAGCTTCATTTGGAAAGGATTGTGAAAGCCTCAAAAGGGCTCACCGTCATTGTAGGGCTGATTCGACGGAATCTCGATGAAGGGGAAAAGCACCTTTTAAACAGCGCAGCGGTGATTCATGATGGCCACCTTTTAGGGTTTCAAGACAAATGGCTCCTTCCCACCTATGATGTTTTTGAAGAAAGGCGCTATTTTGAGCCAGGTAAAAAAACGCAGATTTGGGAAATTGGTGGAAAAAAAGTGGGGCTCATTATTTGCGAAGACATTTGGCAACATGCCGGATATGTGGGATATTCCCATTATGAAAGAGATCCTGTTCAAGCTTTGATTGAATATAACCCCGATGTACTGCTCAATATCTCTGCGTCTCCTTATCAGTTTCAAAAGCCAGATGTGCGGGTAAATGTATGTGCAAAAGCTGCCAAAACCTTGGAGTGTCCTGTTGTGATGTGTTGCCAGGTAGGTGCTAATGGGCAGATTATCTTTGATGGGTATAGCGTCTACGTCAATGCACAAGGGGAGCTGTGTCAACTGGGAAAAGGATTTGCTGAAGATGCGATGCTTGTTGATCTTGAAGCGGAGATGTGTCCTGTCCCTTTCTCCTATGATGCCCATTCAAATCTTTTGAGTGCCTTAGAGCTTGGAGTGAAAGATTACTTTGCAAAGTGTGGGTTTAAAAAAGCATGCATTGGACTTTCTGGAGGGATCGACTCAGCCCTTGTTGCTTATATTGCAGCAAAAGCTTTAGGAGCTGAAAATGTTTTAGGGATCAGTATGCCCTCATGTTACACCACAAGTGAAAGTGCACGTGATGCAAAGCTTTTAGCTGAAAATCTAGGGATTCAGTTTAAAGAGATTCCCATTAAAGAACCATTCGATGCCTATCTCCACTTACTTGTCCCCCACTTTGATGGAAAAGAGGGTGATATCACCGAAGAAAATATTCAAGCGCGCATTCGAGGGGTGATCTTAATGGCTATGTCGAATAAACATGGGTTTATTGTCCTTAGCACGGGGAATAAAAGTGAAGTTGCTCTTGGTTACTCAACTTTGTATGGAGATATGTGTGGAGGACTTGGGGTGATTGGGGATGTTACCAAAACCAAAGTTTACGACCTCTGTCGCCACATCAATCAAGTTGAGAAAAGAGAGGTTATCCTTCAGTCGATCATTGATAAACCTCCATCGGCAGAGCTTCGCCCCGGTCAGATTGATCTCGACTCTCTCCCCGAATATGGAGTGATCGATAATGTCCTTGAAGGGTATGTAGAAAATTATTTGTCGATCGATGAGATTGCAGAAAAGTATAAAATCCCTCAAGAACAAGTTCTCGATCTTGTCCAAAAGATTCATGCTGCTGAATACAAAAGGAGGCAAGGGCCTCCTATCTTACGTGTCTCTAAAAAATCGTTTGGAGTCGGGCGTCGTTACCCAATCGTCCAAAGATGGTTATAGAGATTTCTGGCCTTACGGGTTACCATTTCCCTTAACTTTAGCAACTGCAGCATCAACGTGGGTTTTGCTTAAGTGATAGACGGTATGTCCTGCTAAAAATCCTGTTGCAAGGCCCCAATTCCACCCAAGAATCCAAAGGATGGGAATGGCTTTTTGGTAAGGCATTTTATCTTCCGCCCAAATGCTTAAAAGGGTTTTTTCCTTAAGACTTTTGTCAAATGGATGACTTGGGACATCTTTCATCGATAAGACAAAACCAGCACCTGCGCCGACTAGGTAGGCTTTAGGACTTTCCTTATAAGAAAGGTAAGCTGCGGCTAAACATGCAGCAATTCCAAGTGCATTGCTGTATTTAGGGTCGATTGCTGGAACATGTGCCAACCCTTTATCGACAAGGGCGTTTAAATCATCCATTAAAATATTTAATTGTGGTCTTTCTGCCATACTAACTTTCCTGTTTAATTTTGACAAAGAGAGAATAACAAAAAAATAGATTAATTGTAATAGCAATGAATTTTTGAATAGCCTGACTTGAGCATCAAAAGACGATCAAATCCAAGGGCAATTCCATAGCAATCGGGAAGGCCAGACTCAAGAGCCTTAATAAGCTCAGGATCAATGGGAAGGGAGGTTTTCCCTAGAGAGAGGCGCTCTTGATTGGAGCGATTGAGCCGCTCTAACTGCTCTTTTGGATCGGTAAGTTCGTGGTATCCATTTCCAAGTTCAATCCCATTAAAATAAAATTCAAAGCGCTCTGCCACCCCATTTTTAATCTGAGCAAGGGCTGCCTGCTCTTGAGGAAAATCGGTGATTACTGTCACCTTTCCTTGCCCAAGGGTAGGTTCTACAATGCATCCCCATAAAAGGTTAATCACATCATCAATATCGTGGAGCTCAATGCCGAGCTCTTTTCCCCTTGCAGCAAGGGTTTCTTTCGGAGTATCAAAACAAAGGCCGACCTGATTTTTAAAGGTCTCTTGATAGGGGATGACTTCATATCCTTTCTCTCCTAAGAAGAGGGAGAGAAGAGCCAAGTTTTCCTGAAGAAAATGCTCAAAGGTTGTTTCAATCCGGTACCATTCGATCATTGTAAACTCAGGAGCGTGGAGGGCCCCTTTTTCCCCTTTGCGAAAGACATGTCCCAATTGGTAGATGTCTCTTTTTTCCTTTGCGAGAACCTTTTTCATCCCATACTCAGGGGAGGAGTGGAGAAAGCCCTTCTCGTTCTCGGAAAGGGAGACCTCAAAAATGTCGATGTGTGCATCGATGGGGGCATAGGGAGAGAGGAGAGGAGTGTCAACTTCTAAAACATTCCGCTCTGCAAAAAAAGCTCTGACGCTGGCAAGCATTTCTGAGCGAATTGCAAGGAGGTCACTCTTTGACACGAGAGACGTATTCTCCAGTGCGCGTGTCAACCTTAATGAGCTCCCCTTCTTCGATGAAAATAGGGATCTGCACAGTTGCTCCCGTATCTGTCTTTCCGGGTTTTAATACCCGTCCTGAAGCAGTGTCACCACGAACACCTGGAGCAGTTTCTGTCACCGTCATGTTTAAGAAAGTGGGAGGGATCACATCAACTACTTCCCCTTTGTAAAGGACCAGCCCATAAACGGTGTCATCAACCATGTAAGGTTCTTTGTCGTCGATCACACTCATCGGAACGGTGAGTTGCTCGTAAGTGGTGTCGTGCATGAAGACCACCCCATCCCCCTCCTTGTAGAGCATCCTCATCTGAGTCTCTTCCACATCGGCAAGGTCTAGTTTTTCCCCAGACTTATAGGTCTTCTCGACAACGCGACCAGAGGTGAGGTGTTTAAGTTTTGTCCGAGTAAAAGCTTGTCCCTTCCCAGGCTTAACAAACTCAACGCCAACAACGGTGTAGGGCTCCCGGTCAATCTCAACCTTCATCCCTGTTTTAAGTTCATTTGTTCCAACTTGTGCCATTTACATTCCCAATAAGATAAAGGGAAATGTTACCATCCATTGAATTCCATTGTCAAGAGACATTACCCTCCACATCGCTGCGCTGCGCGTCGCGAAACGGCGTCAGTGCTTCTCGCCCACCCTTCTGCTGCTTCCTTAGTCACCACAAACATTACCCCTCCTGTAGAAAATTTTCCCATTAGCTTAAAGGAGTCCCTAAACGAGTAGGGGATCACCAGATTGGCGATCCAATGGTTGATCATAAGAGCAACGCTCATTAACCCTGCAGTTGCAAGAACTCCTCCGATGGGGTTGAAGCTGTCCTGATGTTTTTGAAGCTCTACTTCAAGCTCCTTCACCCGCTCAAAACGTGCGATGACCTCACGTTGTCTCTCTGTTGGATGCTGTGGCCTCTCTATTGTTTCTGGGCCCCCGTTATCTCCTGGTAAGATATTCATCTTTCCTTCACCAAGCGCGTCGTTGAATGCACGAATCGAAGCTTTTTCAACGCGAAGCTCACTTAACGTTGCTGGGGGGCGGAAGGTGACACTGGACACAATGTTATCAAACAAAAGGCCCAGGGTCGAAAATTGATGGTGATCGGGCTGGGCATCTTGGTCGTTTCGATTGGTCCGAAATGAGCCTGAAGCCTCTCTTCCAAGGCTCAAAAGCCCGTGAATGGGTTTTAACATGACTGCCATATGTGTATCCTTCCTTTTGCTTTCCTACAATCGAGGAGGTTATTTTTGATTGTTTCCACCATTACCTAGTTGGACAATTTGACTACTTGATAAAGAGCGTGCAAGGTTTGCGCTTGCTTGTGTAATATTTTCTTGAGTTGCTTTCATTCCTTCAAGTATAGCGTTCTGTTTTTCTATTTGCTTCTTTTGCTCTTCTACGGTTTGATCAAGCGATTCTTTGGTTCCTTTAAGATTGTTCACATTTTCCGTGAGAGATTCTGTTTGTACTACAAGATCATTTTTTTGTTGGTGTAATTGGGTAAGGACCTCTTCTTTTGCTTTACCAAACCGTTCTTCTATATCTCTAAAGGCCATGCGTGCTTCTCTAGCTGCATCGCGTGCATTAGTAACATGCTCCTCGGCGTCTTGGACAAGGTTGGCAGTGAGCCCTCTTTCCACTTCGCTGTGAACTAGCATAATGGTTCCAGCAAGTGAGACATTAATCGCGGTTTGTACTATCTTGATATGGTAAGCATTCCATATAGCGTTAACAAGGGAAGCCCCTAAGGCGAGCTCAATAGATCTTCGTTTTACAAAGGTAACACCGATATAATCCTCAAACTGCTCGTGCCTAACGGCTGGTTGGTGACCTACTGCTGCCATAATCCTATCCTCACATTTAACTTTCGAAAAAAGATTAGATGATTTGGAAAAAAGTTGTAAAGAAAAAATTGTACTTTGCACCAAAAAGGTTTCGCGCTATTAAGTTAGAAAAGGGAAAGCTCATATATGAACCGCGGCGAAATACAAGAAGAGCAATATGCGAAAGAGACGTTGGAGCGCTACTCGGGGTCTCCTGCTGAGGCGTTTCAATCAAACCTTCTCTTAACGAATTTTCCCCGCTACGTGGAACATTTTTCAAAGATGTACCAGCTCGAGGTGTTTGAAGGGTCGATGTTTAAAGTGGCCCATTCTAAAGTGGAAGAGATTTCGATCCTCGATTTTAAAATTGGTTCTCCAGCAGCAGCCCTCGTTGTCGATCTTTGCTCTTTTCTCGATATTAAATCGGCTCTTCTTCTTGGGATGTGTGGAGGTCTTCGTCGTCGATACAATGTAGGGGAATATTTAATCCCTGTTGCTAGTATTCGAGCAGAGGGGACCTCTGATTTTTATTTTCCAGCCGAAGTTCCCTCTCTTGCAAATTTTTTAATGCAAAGGGCAGCAACTCAGGTAATGGAAAAAGAACAGTGGGTCTATCACATCGGGATCACCTATACGACAAATCTCCGTTTTTGGGAGTATAATGACACCTTTATCGAGCTCTTGAAAGCAACAAGGGCGCAGGCGATTGAACTTGAGTGCGCCACCCTTTTTACAGGGAGCTACAAACGGAAGCTCACCCTAGGAGCTCTTCTCCTTATTTCCGATCTTCCCTTAAATAGGGATCAGGTGAAAACCAAAAAAAGTTCTGAAGATATTTTTAATCGGTTTATGCCTGACCATATTGAAAAGGGAATTAAGATTCTCAAGCATTCAAGGACGATGCAAGCGAAGAAGATGAAAGGGGCATATCACCGGAATATCGGGATGTAGCACCCCGGAGCACGAGCTACTTTCCCTTTGGGGATACACAAATGGGGTCGCACTCCGGGGTTATAATGCGTCGGGCTGCCATGTCCTTTGGCATGGCCCCCTGCCGCCCCCATTGAGCTCCGATTCGCCAAGCCAAATCAGCCTTCAGTCGGGGGGCAGGGCCATAGCCCAGCACCAACCCCTCCTTCATGCCGATTTTGCAGAGACGACTCGAAGCCGCGGGCTGCTCCTGCGTTCGCTTTCCAAATTTGACAATTTGGAGCTCATGTCATCCACAGAAAAAGCTTTATGGCGATCTCTCTAAGTCTCTTTCTGGCAAAG
>JAGROK010000150.1 GCA_020440285.1 Chlamydiia bacterium
AAGCGGACTCCAAATGGAGGTCGCAGACGTTTTTCCAAATCACCCCCAAAACCCAGAGGGAAGAAGCAGGGCCACCGCAAAGGAAAAAGGTCTTAGATTTATACCGAAAATTTTACGCTCGATCTTGCTGGCTTACACGAAGCCAGCTTCGCTCTCCGCGCTTCATTTTCAATGAAAATCTTCTGTCCAATTATTACTATTTTAAACTAATTCAGCTATAAGTGAGGAAAAGATGGATAGATCAAATCTTTTTGCGCCAGACACCTTCTCTGGAAAGTGCGCTATTATTGCTGGAGGAGGAGGGGACTTTGCCTTGGCAATTGCCCTAGGATTTGCGCGGGGTGGGATAAAGAAAATTGCCCTTTTGGACAATGATGATGCACTGGAGAAGGCAGCTACCCTTTTAAAAAAGGAAGGGGCTCATGCAATTAAGGTGGCAGTCGATTTATCCAATGAAGAAGCGCTTCAAGAAGCGATCAAGAGCCTCTATCTTAAAGGGGGAGAGATCTGGGATATTTTAGTGACAGCTTCAGGGCTCTTTATCGGCTCCCTTCTAGTCGATAGCAAGCTAGAAGATTTAGAGCGTCTTATGCAGATTAATGCTCTTGCTGTTCTAGAGATTTCGAAACTTATTGCAAAGGGAATGATCGAGCGGAGGTATGGAAAGATCATTCATCTCGGTTCAAGTGCGACCTACTTTGGAACTCCAGGAAGTGGAATTTATGCAGCATCTAAAGTGGTGGTCAATCAATTAACGCAGACTATGGCAGTGGAGTGGGGACCTCATAATATCCAAGTGAATACAGTTTGCCCTACAGTGGCAGACACCAAGTTTTTGAGGTTTGTCGAGGGGAACGCTCGCCATGCGGAGTTAAGAGAAAAGGTAAAAGAAAGGATGCCTTTAAAGAGGCTTTTAAAGGTTGAGGACGTTGCTCCCATTGTTCTTTTTCTTGCAAGTGATGGATCTCAGTTGATCAACGGCGCAATTATCCCAGTTGACGGAGGCTCTCGCCTCCTTTCTACTTAAATCCTAGAGGTTCTATCGGGTTTATTAAAAATCTTCCTCGAATGAGAGAGGGATGGATAATTCCTCGCCTATTTCAATATCGCGCATTGCAATGTTTCCTTCTTGATCAAAGTCAGGGATGACATTCGGGTTTATCGATCGATTTACATGCCTTTCAGGGTCGGGATAGAAATAGATCTTTCCTTTTCGGTGGTGACAAAAATGATCTCGCTCATACTCTGGAAGATCATCGAATTCTTTTGAGGTTAAGATTTTTAAGTTCCACTGAATGACAATTTCTCCTTTTTTGAACCTCCGTTTTGCAAAAACGCCTAACCCATCTTTAAACTGACCAACTGTAGACTTTTTTATCTCAATATCACTAGGCATCTGGCACTCTACTTAATCGGAATGATTTTTCCTTCTGTTAAAGAAGGGAGGAGGGCAGAATCGATGCCGAAGACAGCATGAGGAGTTCCTGCTGCGGCCCAAAGCTCTTGATACTGGAGCAGATCTTCATCGATAAAGGTTTCAATTTTCTGCTGATGCCCTACGGGAGGGATCCCTCCAATTGCAAATCCTGTCACGTCTCGCGTAAATTCTGCACTTGCTTTTGAAACCTTTTCACCTAAGGTTTCAGCAAGGAGCTTTTCATTCACTCTGTTAATGCCACTCACTAGCACGAGGATAGGTCTCTGAGTTTGTTTTGTTTGAAAAATGAGAGATTTAACAATTTGAGCTATATCACACCCAATAGTTTTGGCTGCTTCATCGGCTGTCCGTGTACTGCTAGGAAGTTCGACAACCTTTACTTCTACCCCTTTTTGGCTTAGGGCATCTTGCACACTTTGGGCACTTTTGCTTAAAGACATCTTAGCTCCTTTTTTCTCAACACTTTTGTTTACACCCGTCAAAAGAGGTGGGCTACACCAATGGCAACCTGAAAACCTTTTTGGTGTATGCCCTTATACGAGGGATTTTTTTCTTCTTTTACGTATTAATGAGCGGATCTTTGGTTTTTTATTACGCAGCTCCCATAAGTCAACTGCCATTTGAGCATTTAGCCAAAAATCGGGCGATGTGTCGAAGGCTGATGCAAGCTTTATGGCCATTTCTGGGGTAACACTAGCTTTTTCATTCACAATGCGATTAACGACTTTGTAATCACAGCCAAGGTGCATTGAAAGCCCCTTTTGAGTCAGATTAAGAGGAACTAAAAACTCCTCAAATAGTATTTCTCCAGGGCTTGTGGGCTTTCTTGCTGCAATATTCCGAACCTGGTTCCACCCTCTCCTTTTAGGCCGAGTCCTCTCTAAAAAGAATTTTTAAGTATCTTTATCTTTAAAAGATCGGATAGCCATTTGCTGGGTTCTTATATAGAAGATATACCTCAACAAGGTATGTTAAGCAAGGATTAAACGCAAGGTGATTTTTTATCTTCATAACAGCTCTAACAGGGGAGGTTGTAACTGAGAAATCAAAAAGCTTGTGTTTCTAAAATGGAAAAGGTTAGATTGATCTTTTTTGGGAGAGAAAGATGAGCTTAGAGCCCTTATCGATTGCAGATTCATGCATAGCGGAGCAGATAGATGATGATTTAATCATTTATCCTTTCCTTCCTCCTGAAGCAGCTCAAGGTTGGAAGGTAGAGTTATTTGAACTCAGTAGATCGATCCCTTCCCACTATCATAAGATTCAAAGGCAGATCCTTTTAGTTGCAGAAGGAAAACTTTCGGTTTCTATTGGAAGTGAAGAGGTTGTTACACTTGGGAGTGGTGAATTAATCATGGTTGATCCAGGGAATAGACACTCCTTGCAGCCTAAAGGGGTCGCTCGGTTTTTCGACATAAGCTTTCCGGGGATTCCTTTTCCAGAAGATGTCTTTGAGGATACGCCAAAAGAGAGGTATGAATGGGTAAATTCTCGCGATAAAGTTTTTGACGAGTTAGATTCCAAATATTTTGGCGCCAGATTAGATTTAGAGGGGTATAGTGCGTATGAACTTGGAAGTTCTGAGCAAAAGTGGAGTCTAGCCTTACTAGAAATTCAAGATTCACCAAAGCATTTTCATCAGATTGAAAGAGAAGTCTTTATCGTTGCAGAAGGTCTATTAGATATAAAAATAGATAATAAGCCTAAGCTATTGGGAGTGGGAGAATCGATTGCTGTTTTTCCTCACCAAATACATCAACCAAAGTCAGCTTCTGATACCCCTGCAAGGGTGTTATGCTTCAATTTTCCGGCATTTGATCCAAAAGATATGCACATAATACTCTGAAATCCCTTCTAACGTTATGCTTTTCTCAGCATATGGTAACATTTTTCAAGCTCATAGTGGTTTACCTTTTCTACAGGGACGTTTACGTAGTTTTTGCTCGTAACAACGGTCTTTAAATTCTTGAGGAAGAAAGCGGTAAGCTTTTTCTAGAAAAAGCTTTAGCTCTGCTAGGAAAGGGTATCTAGGATTGAATTGGTAAATGACAGTTTTTCCTATTTGAAAACTAACAAGGAT
Organism: Chlamydiia bacterium; assembly: GCA_020440285.1. Classification (GTDB taxonomy): domain Bacteria; phylum Chlamydiota; class Chlamydiia; order Chlamydiales; family Simkaniaceae; genus Neptunichlamydia. The sequence goes on from JAGROK010000150.1 coordinate 3,519, forward strand.
CGCACCAGTTTCTAACCGATCTAATCCTTTTTGAAAAGAGGACAAAGATCCTTGAAAGATTTTGCTTAATTGAGAGCCATAAGTTTGATCATTTTTCAGAACATAAAAAAGGATTTTTTCAATGGTTTTTGATCCAAATATAGGCTCTAGCATATCAACCTCTTTTATCGGTTATATAACCTATTATAGCGGTTTTTATTGATCGTTGTCAATAAAATGAGTGTAAAGGCTTAATCATCTGGATATAAGAAAGGTAAGAGAAGTTCTAACTTATGAAAAGCTTAATCAAAACCCTCTTATTTTTGATTGGATAAGCTCTTGGAGCTGTTTGCAGGGCGCGTCTGCACAATTTTCTCTAAATCTATGAGTAGGGGAGTATAGTGGTGAGCTGTATGTGCGTGAAAAAGAACCCCTCTAACAATGACTTCTTGATCTTTATACTCCTCGCAAGTTCTTTCAAGATCCTCATCCAAGCAGAGTATGAGATCGTGCGCATCCTCTCGTCTTACAATGTCAGCTAAATCGAGAGAGAGCTCATTTTCAGGGGCATTAAGGGCGATGAGAAAAGAGGGCTCATCTAATTCAACGATCCACACATAGTCTGCTTCGTCTCCATCTTCCACGGATCCATACTCTGGGGGGCCTGGAAAAAGTTTTAATCGGAGTTTTCCCATAAGGGTTATGGAGGGCTCAGAGCTTTGAATATTTGCAGCGGGTATTTTGGGTCTTTGAGAATAAAAATAAGCTAAAGGGATAAATACGGCTATAAAGAGGCAGAGGAATATGGGCGGCTTTAAACGATTCATGTGACGCACTCAAAAGGGTTTGATCCATATTCAGGGCGTAAGTAATAAGTGCCGGTTTTTAGATGAACGATTGTAGCATGCAGCCTTCCTTCAAAAGCGAGTTTTAAGGCATCTTGTTTTGAAAACCAGGTTGGTCCATGACTTGCTTTAATAAATACCATTGGATTTCCTCTGGGAAAGAGTTTAGCAGGTTTCCTGTTTTAGATCAAAAAATCTGAGGTTACTGTCCTTCTAGGAAACAGCGAGAGTCGTAGATGAGCTCTATTTTTGAAATCAGCCCCTCTTTAAAGCTTAGGAGGGAGGCTGCACGCAAATTTTTGGCAAAACCAGGGATTTCTACATCGTAGACAATCATCGCTTGCTCTTCAGAGCTAAATTTTGCGTGGATTGTTAAAGTTTTAAAAATGCCAGAGAACCCTTGTGCTGCTTTAAGGACAGCTTCTTTTCCAATGACGGTTTCCTGTGGATCTGTAAATTGAATATCAGGATGTAAATATTTTTCTATTTCTTCTAGGTTTTTCTTCCCAAGTGCTGTGTAGTAAGCAACCGCTGTAGAAAGTGTATTTTTCATGAGTGTCTCCTTTTTGTTTTTGACAAATCGAATTCATTATAGTAAACTATATCCAATATGTCAAAGATAAAAAAAAGAGCTTACACGTCCGCAGTTAGAAATGCTCAAGCAGTTGAGACAAAAAAGCGTATTCTTATTTCAGCAAAGAATCTTTTTGAAGGTGAAGGATTTGAATATGTAACGATTGAAAAGATCGCTCAAGTTGCTACCGTTTCAGTGCCGACGGTTTACTCCCTTTTTCAGTCTAAAAGAGGGATACTTCGAGCTTTAATGGATGACGTTTTTCCCAAGGAGCAATTTGATGCTCTTGTTGAAAAGAGTCATAAAGCAAGCTCTCCCCAAAAGCGTCTTTTTTACTCGGCTAAAATTGCACGTCAAATTTATGATGCAGAAAAAGCTCAAATGGATGTTTTTCGAGGAGTCATTTTTTTAGCACCCGAGTTTAAAGAGCTTGAAAAGGAAAGGGAAATGCGTCGGCATGCTAGGCAAGAAGCCACTATAAGGGCGATGGCAAAAGAAAAATCCCTCTCTAAAGAGCTTGGTGTAGATAAAGCTCGAGATATTTTATGGGCATTTACTGGGCGCGACCTCTATCGTATGTTAGTGGTGGAACAAGGTTGGACATCAGATGAATACGAAAAGTGGCTTGCTCAATTACTCGCCAAGACATTGATAGATCATAACAAAAAAGAGTCATAATTATGGCAACAATCAAAGCAACAATATTTTTCGAGAAGCGTTTTTGGGTGGGGACTTTCGAGAGAACTGATAGCGAAGGTTATGCAGTAGCACGACATATATTTGGTGGTGAACCCTCTGATCCAGAGATTTATGACTTCGTTCTAAATAATTTCCAAAAGCTGAAGTTTGGAGAGGCCAAAAATATTAATATTGAAATTCAAAGAAAGAATCCAAAAAGAGTTCAGAAGGAAGTGCGGCGTGAGATGGAGAAAATTAAAAGCACTACTCGACCTTCAACTTTAGCACAAGACTATATGAGAGAAGAGCTTGAGAAAAAGAAAAAGGAAAGAAAAAAGATCACCAGTGCTCAAAAACAAGCCCGTAAAGATGAACA
>JAGROK010000151.1 GCA_020440285.1 Chlamydiia bacterium
AAATGGGGATAGATGTCACTTTTTCGGAAAAGGGTCATGTCAACAGAGTTAGGAATCCCCCATTCGCCCTCCATCCCCTCAAATTGCCACGCTTGAATCCCTGCAAAGATTGGAATTCTCTTCTCATCAGAATGAGTCTTTAAGTTTCTCCCTAATCTAAAGTAAAACCCATGGGCTCCAGTAGCTTTTAATGCGTGCGCTGCATCCTCAAGATCAATAAAGTCTTTTACGATACTGCCATCGAGAGCAAAGGCAACGAAGCGAGCTTGAGAGGTGTAGCGATCGAAAACAGCTTTCTGCAAAAGGGGAGCAAAATCTTCATGAGGACTTTCTACCGACTGTCTAAGATACACCACATCGGGGAAAGCCTCTTTCACCTTCTGATATCCTTGCTCGTAGTGATCGTTTCCCGCTCGATAAATCACAAAATACTGGTTTAAATAGGAGACATACCTATTTGCTGATTCAAGAAAGGCATACAGTTGTAAAGGGCGGTTATCAGAAAAAACCACAATATCGATTTTTTCCTGATCCGCTTGCGTGTCATGCCATGGATTCTCTTTAAGACGTCCATAACTGTTTTTAGAGGGCGTTTCCTCTTTTCTCTCTATCTTTTTAAAATTTATCAGTAAAGGTTCAGGAATCACATAGGCATGTTCACCTGCTAGTTCAAGAAGGGGATGAGTCGCTACATCTTCATACTCCCCCCTTCGAAAATGTCCATAACTTAAGAAGTCCTGCAACTTAATGTGTTTGAAAAGCCCAGCATAGAACACCTGATAATTCTCTCCCAAGCCCCCCTTTTCAAAGGACTGCCCATCTACCACTTCACCTGAAGCCACCCACACATCACGATCTGCAAAATAACGATTAAGATGAGCGAGAACATAGTGGTGAGTAAAAATCTCTTCTCCACGAAGTAAAACAACAACTTCATCGCTACGACACTCTTGGATAACGCGATAAAGACTTTCAATACTTCCCTTAGCCTCTTCATTTTTCACATACGTTACTCTTCCTGCTGGATCAAACTTCTCAAGGAAAGACATATCCTTATCCAGTCCATCATCGATGAAAACAATCCGAAAATCAGAATAGTTTTGACTTAAGGAAGAAAGGATGTTTTGCTCGATGAGATCTTCATTATTTTCAGCATATGTTACGATGACAAAAGATCTATTTTCCATAACGGGCTGAGTTGCATAAGCCGTCCGTGTTTTTTTTAGGTGGCGCTTGGCTACGATCTCTGCCCTGATTTCTCGATACCCAGCTCCCAAGGCGAACCCTATACCCAAAATTACTAACACGTAGAAAAACCGTCTCATCACCACTCCAACTAGGGAATTAAAATTTTAACACACCAATTTAAGCCATTATCTTTTCTCCTTCAACCACAAATTGCTTTGCTCTGAGATCAATTTGTGGTTGAAGGTTGCAATAAATCATAAAAATTAAGTAGCCTGAAATGCTTATCATTTATTTAATGAAATTATGGCGAAAGGAAAAACCCTTATCATTGTCGAGTCTCCTACGAAGGTAAAGACCTTAAAAAAATTTTTAGGGAATGCCTTTCATGTAGAATCGTCGGTTGGACACATTCGTGACCTTCCGTCAAAGGGATTTGGAATCGATCTTGAAAATGATTTTGAACCCGTTTACGAAAACCTGCCAGATAAAAAAGATGTCATTGCAAAACTGAAAAAAACTGCAAAAGAATGTGACACCATTTACCTCTCTCCCGACCCCGACCGAGAAGGGGAAGCGATTGCTTGGCACATTGCCCATATTCTCCCCAAAGGGCCTAATATTCAACGTGTCACCTTCAATGCCATTACAAAAGACGCTGTCTTAGAAGCCCTCAAGCATCCACGGAAAATTGATCAGCCAACAGTCAATGCGCAACAAGCCCGTCGCCTTCTAGATCGGATGGTGGGTTATAAAATTTCTCCCCTCCTCCAAAGGAGAATCAAAAGAAGTGGATCGGGAAGCCTCTCAGCCGGAAGGGTACAATCGGTTGCGCTAAAACTTGTTGTCGATCGTGAAAGGGAAATTGAGGCATTTGAACCTGTTGAGTATTGGACGATCACCACCCTCCTTCAGGGAGATCCGAAAGAGCGCTCCATTCAAGCGACTCTCCACTTAATAGAAGGAAAGCGGATTGAAAAAGAAGCGGTTCCTGGGAAAGATGTCGCCCTCATCTCTAATGAGATCGATGCAAAAAAGCTTGTGACAAAGCTTAAACATTCAAGCTTCAAAATCTCCAAAGTTGAAAAGAAGGAAAAGAAAAGGCACCCCGTTCCCCCTTTCATTACTTCAACCCTTCAGCAAGAAGCAAGCAGGCATTACGGATTTACAGCTTCAAGAACAATGGGGATTGCCCAAAGCCTCTACGAAGGAGTTGATTTAGGATCTGAAGGAACTGAAGGTTTGATCACTTATATGCGAACTGACTCGGTCCGGGTAGAAATGGAGGCTATCAATGCTGCACGGAAACTGATTGATGGAGCTTATGGAAAAAATTATCTCCCTTCCAAGCCAAATATGTATGCCTCTAAGAAGGGATCTCAAGATGCTCACGAAGCAATTCGCCCTACAAATTTAAACCATCCCCCAGATGTGATTAAGCCCTATTTGACTATCGATCAGTACAAGCTTTACCTCTTAATTTGGCGTCGTTTCCTTGCATCTCAAATGAATCCAGCAATTTACGATACCGTCTCGTGTGAGATCGAGACCGATCAAAACCTTACTCTCCGCGCTTCTGGATCAATTATCAAGTTCCCTGGATTTCTTGCTGTCTACCAAGAAAAGGAAGATCTTGACGAAGACGAGAAGAAAGACGAAGACAAACTCCTTCCTCCGGTTAAAGAAGGGCAGATGCTTAAACTTCTTGAAGTGGAACCTACCCAATCTTTCACAAAGCCCCCTCCTCGCTTTACAGAAGCATCTCTTGTAAAAGAGCTTGAAAAATCAGGAATCGGTCGCCCTTCAACTTATGCATCCATCATGAATAAGATTCAGGGACGGGCCTACACCGTAAAAGAGCGGCTAGCCTTAAAACCAACCGAGCTCGGTAAAATCATCGCGCAGATGCTTGAAACACATTTCGATCTAATCATGGATATCAAGTTCACTGCTCGAATGGAAGATGATCTTGATGAAATTGCAGAGAGCAAAAAAGATTGGAAAGCTTTTCTTAAAGAATTCTGGACCCAATTTGTCCCCATCTTAGAAAAAGCTGAGAAAGAGGCCTTCGTTCCAAAGTTGATGACAGATATCAACTGCCCAAAATGTGGAAATAAACTCCAAAAAATTTGGTCTCGCGATAAATATTTCTATGGATGTTCAAATTATCCTGACTGTAAATTCACTGTTTCGATTGAAGCCCTTGAATTCAAAAAAGAGGATTATGCTGAAAACTTTGACTGGGATCAACCCTGCCCTAAGTGCACCTCTCCGATGAAAATCCGCTTCGGCCGTTTTGGCACTTTCCTCGGTTGCTCCCGATACCCTGATTGCAACGGAATTGTTAACATTCCCAAAAAAGATGAACCCCTTCCAGAAGAGATGCCAAAGTGTCCTGCAATAGGGTGTGATGGAGAAATGAAACAACGGCGTAGCCGCTGGGGAAAGCCCTTTTTTAGTTGTTCTAACTACCCCGATTGCAACGTGATCGTAAACCAATTAGATGACTTAGAGATTAAGTATCAAAATTATCCAAAAACCCCCTATGTTAAAAAAACAAAGGGGACAAAAAAAGTTGCGAAGAAAAAAGCAACGAAGAAGAAAACGGGGACCAAGAAAACGGTTGGAAAAGCAATGCCCCTTTCACCAGAGCTTCAAGCCATTGTCGGAGAAAAAGAATTAACACGGGGCGAAGTCACAAAAAAAGTTTGGGAATATATTAAGTCGAAAGATTTGCAAGATCCTAAAAACAAAAGACGCATTATCCCAGACAATAAACTCGCCAAGGTCTTCGGAAATACAGAGCCCATCGATATGATGAAACTTGCTGGCATCCTCGGCAAACATATCCTCAAATGATTATACCGCTCATGATTCAAAAATTGGGAATTTCCCAAAGTCAGCGCTCGAGGTTTAATCCTATCGAAAAAAATCGAGAGTCGCAAGCAGGGGAAAACCAATTTTTGAGTCATGAGCGGTATACACTAAACGGTTTTCAACGTTTACTCATCTACTCCTTTGCCTTTTTTGGTCCCTTGGGAACTCTTTTAACCCCTTCATTCATGCCCTATGCTTTTCGCTTCTATCACTTTTTCCTCCTTTTCTTTCCCCTTTTTTTTATCAACCTCAAAGAAAGAGAATGGAAAACCATTTTGGCTTTTGTCCCTTTTCTAGGGTACTGTTTGGTCTCTGCATACTTTACCCATAATAAAGACTTCCACCAGGATGCTTATCCTCTCTTTAGGTGTTTCCTCCTCATTTCTCAATGCCTCTTTATGTTTGGAGCTGCATTTACTCTGCGTGAGCGAGACGAAAGAAATCGCCTCCTTTTTCTTTACCTTGCAGGATTTTTTCTTTCCCTTGTGATTGGCTACATCTTTTACATTGGATATTACTTAGGAAAAATTTCCTTTGAAACCATTCAACACTATTCTGTAGAAGCTCAAATTGGATGGGGGTTTCTCCGCTTTTCACCAGGAACCTATCCCAACGAGTATGGAAATATAGCAAGCTTTGCCCTTTCCCTTCTCCTCATCAAATACTCTGAAAAAAAGGGCTTTTGGGTTTTTATTTTTCTAGGACTTACCTTTATTGCATTCCTCTTAACAACAACGCGAGCAGCTTATCTCTCCTTTATCATCACTATGATCTATCTTTGTTTCACCTCTTCAAACATTCAGAAAATAGCGCTCAAAACAACCTTTTTTGCCTTATCGATTCTCCTTATTTTAAAAGCTTATTCCATCAACTTCTTTAAAATCTTTATCGCTGGCATTCAAACGATTAGCTTTACCTATGGATCAACAGGGATTCGCTTTCAAGAATGGGTCAAGGGGTTTTTCGATTTAAATGATCATATTATTTTAGGAAATGGATTTGGATCTAATATTCTTGCCCATAACGTTTACCTAGAGCTCCTTTTTGAACTGGGACTTGCAGGCTCTCTCTTGTTGGTCTTAACCCTTATCTACTACCTTGGAGAAAATAGTCGGAGAATTCAAAAAGCTTTCACTCAAGAAAAGGAAAGACAAGTGGTGATTGTAGGACTGATTCATGTCCTATTGTTTGCAACAACCAACCATAACATGCATCACCACTTAACATGGTTTATCTTTCTTCTGCTTAATATGTCTGTTTTTGCAACTCAGCAAGACGACTTAAGTCCTTTGCCGAACAAACAACAACTTTCCCTTGGCTCCGCACAACCACCAAATCCTGCACTCCAACAGTAACGATATCATCCCCAAAAACAATGCAGTTTTTTGAATCAATCACTTCAGCATCCCCTGAGAGATAGTTTCCCCTTTTATCTCTAGGTAAAGCATCTGCAAGACGGTTCCAAGAACCAAGATCAGACCAAAAAGAAGGATAGGGAACAAGGAGGGTCTTTTCTGTTTTCTCCATTACGGCATGATCAATAGAGATAGGAGGAAGAGAGGAAAACTCTTTCAAACACTCTTCATAAGGGAGTTTCATCCATGCTCCAATTTCGGGAACATGCTTTTTAAACTCTTCAAGAAGATGGCCTATTTGAAAAACAAAGATCCCTGCGTTCCAATAGTAGTGCCCCTCTTCTAAAAATTGCACCGCTACATTATAATCAGGTTTTTCAACAAACCGCTCAACAACAAGAATCCCCTCCCCTTCTAAAGTCTTTATATAACCATACCCCGTTTCAGGGTATGTTGGAACAATCCCAAAGGTGACAATTGCCCCTTGGCGAGCCCCTTTTTCCGCACTCGGAAGAAGACGCAAAAAATCCTCATCCTCTCCAAAGTAAAGGTCTGATGGAGTAACTACACACACCTCATCCTCTTTCACACCACATCGATCGATCCAGTATTTTAACCCTAAAGCAATCGCAGGAGCGGTGTTTTTTGCAACAGGCTCGATAATAAATGGGCTTTCTACCTGCTCTTTTACAAGGGATTGGTGCTTTTGATTTGCAACGATTAACATATCAAGTCCCTGAAGGCGGGAAACAGTTCGCTGCAAAAGAGAACCCTCTTTTCCCAAAGCTAAAAACTGCTTCGGATAGTCTTCTCCAGAAAGGGGCCATAACCGGGTCCCTTTCCCTCCCGCAAGAATCAGTCCTCTCATTGCATTCCTTCTATTGTTTTTGTGACTAAATTCTGAAACCTTTCCTTAAAAATGGCTTCACCAAAAGACTCTGCATGCCTTCGAATCTGATAAGGATCAAACCTCTTCTGTTCAAAAGCTTCAACAGCCTGAATCAGTGATGACACCGTCTGCTCTTTAAAAAAAACACCGGTTTGATTTTCTAAAACTGTCTCAAGCGCTCCCCCTCTTCCATAAGCAATTACTGGCGTTCCCGAACTTTGCGCCTCCACAGGAAGGATTCCAAAATCCTCAAGCGCCGCGAAGACAAACCCCTTTGCTTTTTGAAGGAGAGATCGCAAAGTTGCATCATCTTGATACCCTAAAATTTCGATATTTTTGCTTCCCTTTTCTTTAACCTTCCCCATTTCAGGACCATCTCCAACAACAACAAGTTTTTTATCGGGCATTTTCCCAAAAGCTTCAACGATCAAATCGATCTTTTTATAAGGAACCATCCGAGAAGCTGTGAGATAATAATCCTCTTTTTCTGTGCAGAGGGAAAAATAATCGGTATCAATTGGGGGATAAACCACACAAGCCTCTTTTTCATAAAGCTTTTGAATCCGCCGCGCTACATAATGAGAATTGGCGACATACGCATCGACTCTAGAGGAGGAGTGCGTATCCCACATCCGAAGATAGTGGAGGAAAAACTTCGCAAAAACTCCCTTGATTCCACTTTTTAACTTAGATTCTCGCAAATACTGTTGGTAAAGATCCCAAGCATAACGCATTGGAGTGTGGCAATAACAAATGTGGAGTTGGTCTGCATGAGTTAAAACCCCCTTAGCAATCGAGTGAGAAGATGAAATCACCAAATCGTAATCGGAAAGATCAAATTGCTCAATCGCCATTGGAAATAGAGGGAGATAAGAGCGGTAATTTTTCTTAGCACGAGGAAGCTTTTGAATGAAAGAGGTCTTAATATCCATCTTTTCAAATGGTGTTCCCTCTAACCGCTTGAGGTCTTTCACTAAGGTGAACAGCTCCGCCGGAAATGTTTCGGTCAAAGCCTTTAAAACCTTTTCCGCCCCTCCTACCGTTGTCAGCCAATCATGTACCAAAGCTACTTTCATGCCCGCCAATATAAAGGATATACGAAGAGAGTGCAATGCTTTATCCCTAAAGCGCTCTCTATTTATCCCCGGAGCGCGACAAAACTTGGGGATTTTCCAAGTTTTGAACGATGAGCGACATGTAAACACGACAAAAAAACAGGTGACATTCCAGAATTTATCCTTGCACGAAGGGATGAAATTTTGTATAGTCCCCTCTTTGAACAAAAACAGGAAATAAACATGCACGTATTCATTCCAGGCGGAGCAGGGTATGTAGGTTCACTTTTAGTCCCAGCTCTATTAAATGCAGGCCATGCTGTCACTGTTTATGATCTCTTCCTTTATGGAGAGGAGGTCTTCGATTCAATTAAGAGTCATCCTAAACTTACCCTCGTTAAAGGGGATATCCGTGACTTAAGTAAAATGGAAGATGCTTTGCACGGATGCGACAGCGTCATTCATCTTGCATGTATTTCTAACGACCCAAGCTTTGAGCTTAACCCCAACCTTGGTAAGTCGATTAATCTTGATCCTTTTGAGCCCTTTGTTCAACTTGCAAAGAAAAAAGGAATTCAACGGTTTATTTACGCATCTTCGTCTTCCGTTTATGGAGTCAAGGATGTCCCTAACGTCACAGAGGATATGGAGCTCCACCCTCTGACTGACTACTCTAAATTCAAAGCAGAATGTGAAAAAATCCTTCTGAAATACAAAGCAGATGACTTCACCTGCTGCATTCTTCGTCCAGCCACCGTTTGTGGGTATGCCCCTCGCCAACGCCTTGATGTTGTTGTGAACATTCTCACTAACCTTGCATATAATACGGGTAAGATTAAAGTAATGGGAGGAGATCAGCTCCGCCCTAATATTCATATTCAGGACATGGTTCGAGCCTATCTTCATGTACTAGAGGCCCCCAGTGAAAATATCCAAGGAGAAATATTTAACGTTGGTTACCACAACCACTCAGTCCAAGAGCTTGGAACAATTGTTCAAACAACTGTTGGGAAAAAAAAGGTTGTTGATCTCGAGCAAATTCCAACAAATGATAATCGTTCTTATCATGTTTCTTCAGAAAAAATCTCCACTAAACTTGGCTTTATACCGAAATATACGATTCAAGATGCTGTAGACGGACTCATTGAAGCCTTTGAACAAGGAAAGCTTCCTAACTCCCTTGAAGATAAACGCTACTTTAACATTAAAACAATGAAGGCGGTCAACCTTACATGAAAGCATTAGTGACCGGTGGGGCAGGTTTTATTGGGAGTCATTTAACGCAACTCCTTCTAGAAAAGGGACATGAAGTGGTTGTAATTGATAACCTCTGCTCAGGACGCCTCGATAATTTCAGTGAGTTTAGGGGTCATCCCCGTCTGCAATTTGCACAAGCTGATATCCGCTTACTTGAAGAAATCCGCCCTTATTTTAAAGGAATTGACTGGGTCTTTCATTTGGCTGCTCTTGCAGATATAGTCCCTTCCATCGAGTCGCCACGAGATTATTTTGAAGTAAATGTTGATGGAACATTTAATGTTTTAGAATGTTCTAAAGAGTCTGGTGTCAAGCGCTTTCTCTATGCTGCATCTTCCTCTTGCTATGGAATCCCAGACATCTATCCCACCCCTGAAACAGCTCCTACGAAGCCCCAATACCCTTACGCGTTAACAAAATTCCTTGGAGAGGAAATTGTAATGCATTGGGAAAAAGTCTACAAACTCCCCAGTCTCTCTATGCGTCTATTTAACGTCTATGGCCCAAGAGCTCGAACAACAGGTGCCTATGGCGCTGTCTTTGGTGTCTTTTTGACACAAAAGCTAAACAACAAGCCAATGACAGTAGTCGGGGATGGAACCCAAACACGTGATTTCACATTTGTTAAAGACGTCGTAAGAGCCTTTTTAATGGGAGCAGAATCTTCCCTTTCTGGAGAGATCTTTAATGTCGGAAGTGGAAATCACTATTCGGTTAATCAGATTGTCGAGATACTAGAAGGAGACTCCACTAATATCCCAAAACGTCCTGGAGAACCGGACTGCACGTTTGCCGATACAACGAAAATTGAAAAAATGATTGGATTCAAAGCAACAACATCTTTTGATACTGGAGTTCGAGAACTCTTGGCTAAAATCAATGATTTTCGAGATGCCCCCCTTTGGGACGCTGATAGCATCAAAGATGCAACTAAAACCTGGTTTCAATACCTCTCTTAAGGAGAATCAATGTTCACGAAGAGATTTCAAGAACTCTCAGAAATAATCAGTCAATGCAGCTACACTTCGTTTGATAGAGAGATCTCGGAAGAACAGGCTATGCAAATTTTCCATGCTTTTTTAATACAAATCCGAGAAAAAGATGGAACAGTTTTCGTAGTAGGGAATGGTGGAAGCGCTGGGATTGCTTCTCACTTTGCCATCGATCTTCTTAATGCTCTCAAGATTCCTGCACAAACCCTCTACGATCCTAATACAGTAACATGCATTGCAAACGATTATGGTTACGAAGAGGTTTTTTCTCGCCCACTGGATCTTTTACTCAAACCCAACGACCTTCTTATCTGTATCAGCAGCTCTGGGAAGTCGCAAAACATCTTAAATAGCGGAATAGTTGCTCAATCGAAAGACATCCCTATCATCACCCTAAGTGGTTTTGAACCTCACAATCCCCTTCGTTCCTTAGGAAACCTCAATTTTTATCTTCCAGTCGTTGACTATGGCCTTGTGGAAATGGGGCATTTTTTTCTCCTTCATTCCGTTATTGACACATGGAATTGCGAACTTTCCTCAAAACAACCTCCTACATCTTTGAGTCATGCAAAGTAAAATTAAAACATTTGAAGCTCTTGAAAAAATATTGAAGGAGGCACAAGACGCCGGAGAAACAGTTGTTCATTGTCACGGTGTTTTTGACCTCCTTCATCCAGGCCACATCCGCCACTTTAAAGAAGCAAAAAAACAGGGAACAAAACTTGTTGTCTCTGTCACTCCTGACCGCTTCGTCAATAAAGGGCCTGGACGACCAGCATTTAATGAAGCTCTTCGCTTAGAAACCTTAGCATCTTTAAACTGCGTTGATTATGTTGTCCTAAACGATAGCCCTGATGCGGTGAGTTGCATTGAAAGGATCAAACCTAACGTCTACGTTAAAGGGAAGGAATATTCTGATCATGCATCAGATGTTACAGGAAAGATTGCCGATGAAGTCCGCGCTGTTCAAAAGTCTCAAGGAGTTATTCATTACACAGACGATATTATTTTTAGTTCTTCATCGCTGCTTAATCAATACTACGAAAACACTTCTCCAGAACTAAGAGCTTTCCTTAACAGATTAAAACAGGAATATACGATTGAGGAACTTCTAAATAAAATTGAAGAACTCCGAGATCTCCGTGTCTTAGTTGTAGGGGATGCGATCATTGATGAATACCAATTTACAGAACCAATGGGGCAATCAGGAAAAGGGCTTCACATGGTTGCGAGGTGCCGTCAGAGTGAGCGCTACCTTGGAGGGTCCCTTATTATTGCAAACCATGTTGCTCAATTCTCTGATCATGTAACCCTTCTAACCTCAATTGGAGAAAAATGTCCCCATCTTCCACTTATTAATGAACTTATCGACCCAAAAATCCAAAAAAAATTCATCAAGCAGCCTACCCATTCCACTCTTACAAAAAAAAGATATGTTATTCAAGATGGGAACCGTCTTTCAAAACTTTTTGAAACTTATTCTACAAATGATTCCCTTTTAAGCGAGACAGAAACAGACCAAGTCATCTCTTATTTGAAAAACCATACAAAAGACTTTGATCTCATACTTGCCTGCGATTTTGGAAACGGCTTTACAAATCCATGCATTGTTGATGCGATATCAGAACTTCCTAATTTCGTTGCTGTCAACACACAGACAAATAGTGGAAACCGTGGCTTTAACGTTGTAACACACTATAGACAGGCAGACTTAATCTCCCTTAATGAGCCAGAACTCCGTCTTTCGGCTCACGATCGCTATAGCTCTCTTGAAGGTCTTGCTGTAGATATCTCGGAGATTTTACAATGCAAAAACATCTGCATCACACAAGGGGTTAAAGGGGTTTTTTGCCTATCTGAAGATCAACCCGAAGTGCGAATTCCAGCTCTTGTGTCTAACACTATAGATCGAGTAGGTGCGGGAGATAGTTTCTTTGCTCTGGCAGCTATGTGTGCTGCTAAAGAGTATCCTATTTCTATTGCCGGTTTTTTTGGATCGATTGCCTCTGCCCTGAATGTTCAAGTTATCGGTAATAAAGAACCGGTTAAAAAAGTCCCTTTTAGCAAATTTCTAATGAGGTTACTCAAGTGAATAAAGCAGACCTATTCTACAAAATGCTCCGTATCCGTCTCATCGAAGAAACAATTGCCGATCGATATTCGGAGCAGAAAATGCGTTGTCCTACCCACTTAAGTATCGGACAAGAGGCAATTGCTGTTGGCGTTTCGGAAGCTCTTAAAAAAGAAGACTTCGTGATGAGTAACCATCGAGCCCATGCTCATTACCTCGCAAAGGGAGGTGCGCTTAAACCCATGATCGCTGAAATTCATGGAAAAAAAACAGGCTGTGCTATGGGGAGAGGGGGCTCAATGCACCTTGTTGATCTCTCTGTTGGAATGATGGGGTCTACTCCAATTGTTGCAAACAGTATTCCTGTTGCAACAGGGCTTGCCTTTGCTTCCTTCTTAAAAGGAGATAAAAAGATCTCTGTGTCCTACTTTGGTGAAGGAGCAACAGAAGAGGGAGTATTTGGAGAAAGTCTTAACTTTGCTGCCCTCAAAAACCTCCCTATTCTTTATGTCTGCGAAGACAATCTCTACTCCGTCTATTCACCCGTTAACGTTCGGCAATCAAAGGCAAGGAATCTAGTAAAAATAGCAGAAGCCCACGGAATGTTTGCAAAAGAGGGGGATGGCAATCATGTTGAAGAAAGTTACACTATTGCTAAAGAGGCTATTGACTTTATTCAAAATGGCAATGGCCCTGCATTTATTAAACTAAACACCTATCGATATCGAGAACATTGTGGGCCAAATTATGATACTGACCTTGGATACCGTTCTCCAGAAGAGGTGAACCTCTGGCTTGAAAAATGCCCTATTGAAACTTATAAGAAAAAACTTTTCCAAGAAAAGATCCTTACCGAAGAAGACGTTGCTAAAATGAAGGAAAAGATTCAAAACGAAATTGAAGAGGCTTTTGATTTTGCAAAAGAGAGTCCCTTCCCCGAATTTGATCCTGACTATGAATTGACATACGCGGAGTAACACGTGACAAGAGATATTAAATTTAATCAAGCCATCCTCGAGGGAACCTTTCAACTTATGGAAACTGATCCTTCAGTTTACATTATGGGGCTTGGGGTTCCTGACCCAAAGGGGACATTTGGAACAACTCTGGGATTGCAGGAAAAATTTGGACCAAACAGAGTAATGGATATGCCTACTTCTGAAAACACCATGACAGGTGTAGCCATTGGCTCTGCTATCCGTGGCATGCGTCCTATCATGACCCATCAACGAGTAGACTTTTTTCTTCTTGCCCTTGATCAGTTAATCAACAACGGCGCAAAGTGGCATTATATGTTTGGTGATCAAATGATCGCCCCTATAGTAATTCGTCTAATCATGGGACGAGGATGGGGGCAAGGACCTCAACATTCCCAATCACTACAGAGTCTATTCGCCCATATCCCTGGACTCAAAGTAGTCATGCCCTCAACCCCATACGATGCTAAAGGGCTCCTTATCTCCGCTGTAAAAGATAACAACCCTATTGTCTATCTCGAGCACCGATGGCTTCATAATACTCATGGATCTGTCCCAGAAGAGATGTATGAAGTTCCTATTGGTAAAGCTTCTGTAATCCGCGAAGGAACCGATGTAACAATTGCAGCGGTGTCTCATATGACATTAGAAGCACGTAAGGCAATCGATCTTATTGAAAAAGAAGGGATCAGCACTGAACTGATCGATATTAGAAGTGTTAAGCCGCTTGACAGGGAGACTCTTATTAAATCAGTCCGTAAAACAGGACGCCTTATCGTTGCTGATCCCGACTGGAAAAGTTGTGGCTTTGGCGCTGAAGTCATTGCTTCGGTTGTTGAAGGAACATTCAATGATTTAAAAGCTCCCCCTGTTCGAATCACCTATCCTGATCGCCATAGTCCAACAAGCTGGGCACTTGCAAACCACTACTATCCATCCCATCGGGTAATCGCAATGGAAACATTTAAAATGATGCGCTTGACTTCTAAGGCCCAAGCGCTCCTTCAAGAATTACTCGAATATCGGAGCGCTGGTCCCCTTGATATACCTGACGCTTCTTTTACAGGCCCATTTTAGGAGAAATAATTAAGATGAAAAAAGTCCTCGTTATTGGTAGCAACTCATTTTCTGGAAGTGATTTTATTGATCTTCTTCTTGAAAAAGGAGAGTACAAAGTCACGGGAGTGAGCCGCTCACCTGAAAAAGATTCCCTTTTTCTTCCCTATAGAACAAAAAACTCCCCCCACTTTACTTTCGCACAAATTGACCTTAACCAAGATCTTGGGAAGCTCGACCAACTTCTCGAAACATTTCAACCCGAATACATTGTTAACTTCGCCGCCCAGAGCGAAGTAGGCCCAAGCTGGGATAACCCGCACCACTGGTTCCAAACCAATGCTGTTGCATTAACCTCCCTTGCCAACCTCCTTAAGGATAAAACATTTCTAAAAAAATATGTCCACATCTCTTCCCCAGAAGTGTATGGGCATTGTGAAGGATTCATCAAAGAAGATTCACCTGTCAATCCGTCAACTCCCTATGCTGCATCAAAAGCAGCTGGCGATCTTTCTCTATTTACCTTTTATAAAAACTTTAACTTTCCTCTTGTTATGATTCGAGCAACCAATGTCTATGGTGCTCATCAACAACTTTTTAAAATCATTCCCCGCACAGCCATTTACCTTAAAAACAATAAGAAAATTGGGCTTCATGGAGGGGGTGTAGCCGTTAAATCCTACATCCACATTCGAGATGTTTCTCAAGGAACACTTCTTGCAATGGAAAAAGGACGTCTTGGCGAAATCTACCATATCTCTCCAGATAAAGGGGTTTCAGTCAAAGAGGTTGTCAAAACCATCTGCAATAAAATGAATACATCCTTTGAAGAGTCAATAGAAATTGCCCCTGAGCGCCTTGGACAGGACAAAGCCTATACCATTGATTCTACAAAAATCCGTACCGAACTTGGCTGGAAACCCGAAATTTCTCTTGAAGAAGGGATCAACCAAACTGTCAAATGGGTCAACTCTCACTTCGACGCCATCCGTCATCAACCCCTTGAATATGTTCATAAGGAGTAAACATGGGACAAGAAATCGATCTTCTTATCAATTACCCCAAAATAAAACGAAATGTTAAAGAAAGGGGGGCTACCAAAACTGAAGAAGACCGAGTTATTGCTCGTCAATTCGGAGAAGACTTCTTTGATGGGGATCGTCGCCATGGATATGGAGGATTTGGCTATATGGAACGTTTTTGGACCCCCGTTGTTCCCACTTTTCAAAACCACTACAACCTCTCTTCAAAAAGTTCTATCCTTGATGTTGGCGCAGCAAAAGGTTTTATGCTTTACGATTTCCACCGCCTTATTCCCAATATCAAAATTGCTGGATGTGATATTTCCGACTACGCTGTCAAAAATGCAAAAGAAGAAATCAAACCTTACCTCCAAGTTGCAAATGCCACCAATCTTCCCTATGCAGATGATTCTTTTGATCTTGTTATTTCCATCAATACTATCCACAACCTTGAAAAAGAAGATCTCGCTACTGCCCTTCAAGAAATAAGCCGAGTTTCCCGAAAATATAGTTTCATCACTGTCGATGCTTACCGCAACGATGAAGAAAAAGAGCTTATGTACCACTGGAACCTTACGGCCAAAACTATCATGCATGTTGACGAATGGAAATCTTTCTTTAAAGAGGTTGGGTACACCGGCGATTATTATTGGTTTATTCCCTAACACCACCCAAAAAAAGAGAATGTTTAAGGAAGCTTCAGAGTATATCAGGAATATCGACACCGTCCTTTTCAAAAAGAAAAGGGGCGATATCTACAAATTTTTCCTTGCTTCCATTCCAGGATGTTTTGCTGCATTTTTTGAAGGAATCACTTTTACTCTTCTTCTTACTTCTCTCTATATTTTAAATGGAAAAGGAATTGAAGTTTTCGAAGGGAAACCCGTCATTCATAGACTTGCAAAAATCCCTACCCTTCAAGAAATGGAGTCAAATCAACTTTTCATTGCAATGGTGATTGGAGCAATTCTCGCCCAAATTATTAAATCACTAATCATGTATGTTTCAGGAGTAAAAGCTGCTAAACTAACAGCAAAAATCACCTGCCATATTCACCAAAATATCTACGAAAGAATTCTCTCTTTTAATTTTGCAACGGTAAGCAACTACAAAATAGGAGGCCTTGCCGCGTATACCCAAATTCCTGCAAATACCATCCTTCCAGTCCTCCAAGCTTTTCATCGGATTGTCATACAAACATGTGTTCTTGGGAGCTTGGCCTATGTTTTGTTTAGAATTTCTACTCCTCTTACCCTCTTCTTTACAGGCTTTTTCTTCCTATCAGGCTTTGCTTACAAAAAGATCCTTGCTGTGATTAGTGGTTATTCTGAGAAGTTTGCAAGTAAATTGCTGTTATATAGCAACGATGTTGTACAAGCAATCAATGGGATAAAACTGATTCATATTTTTGGAATTCAATCAATTATTTTGCATCGTAGCCGTGCAATTATGCTAAAAATGCAGGATTTTCAAAAAGGGAGCGCCCAGTTGCAAGCACTTTTAATTGCAACTGGAGAAATCTTCAGCATGATTATGATGGCTGCAACCATTGGAATCAGCTCATTTTTTCTTGTTGTCAAAAGTGAACACTCCCTTCCCCTGTTGTTAACCTATGCTGTAACAGCATACCGCTTTACAACAATTGCTCGAGAGATCCTTTCTCACTTTGGTTCTATTGCTGCGTTAGTGGGTTCGATCCGTAAATTGAATGAGCTTATTGTTCCAGATGATAAAGGATTTGAGCCCACAGCAGGGGTTCCTATTAACGAGATTCAAAAAGGAATTCGATTTGAACGTGTATCCTTTCGATATCCTGGAAAAGAAAAAGACTCCCTTAAGGACCTCTCTCTATCTTTCCCCCATCGTCAGATGACAGCTATTGTAGGACTTTCTGGTGCAGGGAAAACCTCTATTGTCAGTCTTATCACTCGATTATTTGAACCTACAACAGGAACCATCTACATCGATGACGTAGAACTTAATCAATATAATATTAAAAGCTGGCGTTCTAAGCTCGGCGTTGTTTCTCAAAATACAATTATCTTCAATGATTCTGCAAGGGAAAATATCGCCTTCGGAGCCGATGCTTCAGATGATGAAATTCTTAAAGCTTGTGAAGCAGCAGGCTGCCATGAGGTCATTAAAAACCTACCCGACGGCCTTGACTCCCCATTAGGTGATCATGGGTATAAAATTTCAGGAGGAGAAGCACAACGGATCGCCATCGCACGAGCATTGATTCGAAAACCAGAAATTATGATCTTTGATGAAGCAACGAGCAACTTAGACACCCATAACGAGCAAGTCATCCAGAAAGCACTTGAAAACTCTCGCAACTACTGCAGTTTAATTGTCATCGCCCACCGTCTTTCGACAATTTCTTCCGCAGACCAAATCATTGTCCTAAACAGTGGAGAAGTCTCTGAAGTTGGTACTCATGAAGAGCTCCTACTTGCAAATCGAGAGTATTCTTATTTATGGAATCTGCAATCAAAAAAAGAAGAAGAGCAAGTATTAGTCTAAATGAAAGAAGATATTATCATTATTGGCTCTAGTGGTTTTATTGGGCATCATCTTACAAAAACCTTTCAGCCACAACTTCATACAAACCATCGAAACTCTCCTTACCTTCTAGATCTCAATAAACCGAAATTAAATACCCTTCCTATTAAAAGGCAAACCCATGTAATTATTACAGCAGGATGTACCAATATTAATGATTGTACAAACCGTCCTCGTGAAACCTATACCACCAATGTTAAAGGAACTCTCGATTTAGTGAGACAGTGCAAGGAATTAGGGCTTTTTCCGATTTTGTTTTCCTCAGATTATGTCTTTGATGGAAAAAGTGGAAACTATACGGAAGAATCTCCAACCCACCCAATCAACGAATATGGAAGACAAAAAGAGATGCTCGAGCAAAGAATTCAAGAAATCGCTGGAGACAATTATTTAATGCTCCGTTTATCTAAAATCTATTCCACATCCGTTGGAGATCTCTCTCTGCTTGATGAAATGATAGAAGCCCTAAGGAGTGGGAAAATTGTTCGTGCTGCGACCGATCAGGTTTTCTGCCCTCTCCATATAAAAGATCTAAAAGCAATTATTCAACAACTCATTGAAAAAAGAATAACAGGGTTAGTAAACGTTGCAGGGAAAGAGAAAATCTCTCGTTATGAAATCGCAATAATGGTTTGTCAAGCTCTTGGCGCCTCTCCTAAACTCATTCAACCTATTTCATTAGACGAACTAGGTGCTCCACGCCCTAAAAACACCTCTCTTTGCTGTGAAAGGCTTTATCAAACAGTCTCTATTCAGCCACAAACATTAAAAACTTCAATCGAAGAACTATCTCTACAGTCCCAATCTTTAAAGGAGCATATCAAAAAATGAATTTGCAGATTATCAATGTTGTTTGGGGACAAAAATATATTCAAACGTTTCTTGAACTTTCACTACCTGCACAGCTCTCTTATGGAAATCTAAGGGATCTAAAAACACAAGCCCATTACATCATCTACACAACTGAAGAAGGACAAAAACTCATTGAGGCTTCGCAAATATTTAAACAACTTCAACATGCATGCCATGTTATTTTTAGGATAATCTCTTTTAAAGTAGACACTTGCCCTTTCAAAATTCTACTAAAGAATCACTCAGATGCAATTAAGCAAGGGAATAAGACAAATTCTCCTCTGATTTTTCTTTCCCCAGATAGCATTGTCTCTACAGGAACCTTCTGCTATTGTGAAAATGCCATCAATAAAGGAATAAGGTTGATTGCCATTTGTTCTGCTCGAATGTCATTAGAAAAATATATTCCTATTGCTTTGAAGAAAAAAGATCATGAAGGAGTTGTTACGTGGAAACCTAAAGAACTCGCAATCGCAACCGTTCAAAATCTTCACCACCGTGGGAAATGCTTAGTTATGGAGGGAGATAAAATCAGTACACACCCCAGCCAAATGTACTGGAAGCTAGATGAAAATAATTTGCTCGCAAAGGCTTATCATCTCCACCCCATTCTTCTTTGGCCAGAGAAGAAGAATGTCTATCCCAAAATCTCAGCAGACGGAAAAAATTTTCTAGAAAGAATCTGCCCTAATCTCAAGAAGTGGGAAATAATCACTGACTGTAATAACATTTCATTATTTGAAATATCTAGCGATAAACAGTTTACCGAAGATACGAAGCACCCAAAAAACCCCTTCTGGTTTAAACGATGGGTAAAGATCAACGTTTCAAAAGCACATCAATATTTTTTCTCACATACAATACTCTTAGGAGATGGAGTCAAAAAAGCTAACTGGCCCACCGTTTTTCAAAAGTCAGAAAAGGAAATAAAAGAGCTTTTAACCCCCATTAAACCTAATCTCAAATGCTTTTTTCGCCGTTATTTCTTATTCTATTTAATACTTTTTAATTATGTGGTTTCCGGAGAAAAAAAGTTGACCCTTAGAAAAATAGCCTACCATTTTTCTTTCATTAGGAATCACCATGCACTCCCAATACACACACTTAAGAAAAAAGATCAAATCCGTATATTTAAGCAAACAAACCATTCCCCCAACTCAGGTGCAATTGATCCCTTATCTTTACCCTTCCCTACTATATTAAGGCCTGATTTGTTCTTTAGTTTTTTGAAAAAGCATATTCGTTTTTATCAAACCCTCCTGAATTATATCATCTCTGGGAAAAAAAGAATCACACCTCGGAAGATCTTCAATCACTTTATTTACCTTTGCCGGTTTCGCAGACTTCCAGTCCATATTTTAAGGCCAGAAGACCAACACACCCTTTCGAAAGAAAAGTAAGAAAAAGCCTCTTAGCTATGATTCAAAAGTCAGTTTTTGCTTTTCGATAAATCTTTGCTTAGGATAAAATGGCCCCATGGGAAACAACATAGACGAAAAGAAAGCATGGGAGGAAACAACTAAGCTTTTTTCCAACCACTCTTACACATTTGGTCCTCATTGGTCCTTTAACTTCAGAAACGATCCAAAACGGCTCGGATTTGTCCTTTCACGATACAAGTTTTCTTCTAAAGTTTTAGGAAAAAGAGCCCATATTTTAGAGCTCGGGTGTAGTGATGGAATCGGAGCAACAATCCTAGC
Organism: Chlamydiia bacterium; assembly: GCA_020440285.1. Classification (GTDB taxonomy): domain Bacteria; phylum Chlamydiota; class Chlamydiia; order Chlamydiales; family Simkaniaceae; genus Neptunichlamydia. The sequence goes on from JAGROK010000151.1 coordinate 19,851, forward strand.
CGAAAACACTCAAAAATATACTGGAGTCGATCTTGACCTGCCTGCTTTAAAAGCAGCAGAGGTCAATCTAACAAATGATCGCTTCTCTTTTCTACACGATGATTTTATGGGTAAGACCTATGGTTCCTTTGACGGAGTGGTTTCACTGGATGTCGTAGAACACATTCTGCCCGAGTATGAAAAAATTTACTTCGATACAGTGTTCAATAACCTCAGCGAAAACGGAATCTGTGTCATTGGAACCCCAAATATTACAGCTGCCCCTTATGCTTCAAAAGCAAGTCAATTAGGGCATGTTAATATGTATAATCAAGAGCGCCTTGTTGAAGTCATGAAGGGCTACTTTCACCAGGTTTTCCCTTTTGGGATGAATGATGAGACGATGCACACTGGTTTCAGCTCAATGGCCCATTACCTCCTTTGTGTTGGTATTCATAAAAAAGAAGGAATCGTATGATAGATATTGAGCATTTTTCAGAAAAAGGGTGGGTAGTCATTGATTTTATCGATCCTACTCCTGTTTTGAAGGCCCGAGAAAGCCTCCAAATCGAATTGAATAGAATCCTCGGACAAAATATTCCTCTAGAAGACTATCATACAGTCGTTGAAGACGATGCCCTTCACACAGATATCCAAATTAAACTGACCCAATTCTATCGAGATGAAAAGTTTGGAAAGAAAATCATGGAAAAGCAGCTCCCCCTTCTAAACCCCTTAATTGGTCTTGATCTCTCCGTACAACGTTATCCCTATTTGAGAATGGCTCGCCCTGGAAAACCTCAAGATAATATTGGGTACCACCGCGATACTTTTTATGGTGGTTCTCCTTATGAAATCTCTATCCTTGTTCCTTACGTAGATATTTCGGCTCCTTCTTCCCTCCAGGTGATGTCTGGCTCCCATACCTTACCGGAAAATTACTTTCCCACAACACAAATTGAAAACCCAGATGAAGCTGTCCGCAAGGGTTCAGCAAAGCATCAACTAGGGTTTCTCTATGCACCAAAAGTTATGGACTCGTCTATAGCTAAAGATATGATTGAAGTTCCTTTAAAAATCGGCCAAGCTATTGCTTTTAGTTTATCAACCGTCCATGGATGCGTGGTAAACAAAGGGGTTGCAACGCGCTGGAGCACAGATATCCGAGTTATGAACACCTTTGCTCCTGTTGATTTAAGCGCACGTCCTGATTATTATGAACCTTTAAGCTCTTCTTCCGTTTCAGCAAAGGCAAATGAATACTTTTTAGCAACTGCAAATGAGGCAAAATAGACATGAAAGAAACCAAGTCCAATTGGTCTTGTGTCACTGAGAACCTTATGAATAATGTTCCTGAAATCGACTTAGGACGCTATGCCGCTTTTTGGTTTCATCAAACACCTCGCCGTGTTTTGCATTGCATGTCCTACTATAAATTTGCTTCAAAACTCATTGGGAAAGGAAAAAGAGTTCTCGATGTAGGGTGCAATGAAGGGCTTGGAACCTTTTTGATTGGAAAAGAGTGTGGCTTTGCTAAAGGGGTTGATTTCGACGAAGAAGCTATTGTTCAGGCGCAAAAAAATTTTACAGAGCCCTTTGTTGAATTCGAAGTTGGAGATTTTCTTCAAAGTGAAGAATCTGCCACCTGGGACGCTGTTGTCAATTTTGATGTTATTGAACACATTCTTCCTGAACATTCCCATGATTTTTTAAAAGGTATTGCTCACTGCCTTACACCTGAAGGGCTTTGTGTCATTGGAACCCCCAGTAAGATCTCGCAAGATTTTGCTTCAGAAGTCTCAAAAAAAGGGCACATCAATATTTACACCCATGATCGACTAGAAAAAGAGATGCGAGAGCATTTTGAATTTGTCTTTATGTTTGCTGCAAACGATGAGCTTATTCATACTGGCTACCTTCCACTTGCTCACTATTTCATTACTGTCGGATGTAAAAAGAAGTCATGAAATCTCGCGCAGCTATTTTGGTTAAATGTAATGCTCCCTTAGAGGTGATGGATCTAGAGATCCCTGAGCTTCAAGAAGGACAGGTCCTTGTTGAACTTAAGTATAGCGGAATTTGCCGAACTCAGCTTAATGAAATCAAAGGGCTGAAGGGACCCGACCGATTCCTTCCCCACACTCTGGGGCATGAAGGGACAGGTGTTGTTGTTGAATGTGGGCCAGGGGTAACTAAAGTCAAAAAAGATCAACCTGTCATCCTTACCTGGATTAAAGGAGAAGGAATCGATGCAAAAGGAGCTATTTACAAATGTGGAAACCTTAAGATTAATTCGGGCCCCATTAGTACCTTCTTAGAATATGCAGTGATTGCCGAAAATCGTCTTATCCCTATTTCAAATGACCTCTCTCTACGCACAGCTTCTCTTTTTGGCTGTGCAATACCGACTGGAGCAGGAATCATCTACAATGAGCTAAACTTAACTCCAGACTCAACCATTGCCCTATTTGGGATGGGAGGAATCGGATTAAGTGCCCTTCTAGCTGCAACATCAAAAAAAGCTAAAACTATTATCGCTATTGATTTAGAGCCTACAAAGCTAACCCTTGCCGCAGAGCTCGGGGCAACACACACCTTTCTTTATAACGACACCCTCCTTTCTTCTATTCAAGAAGTTACTCAAGGAGAAGGGGTTGATTTTGCTGTTGAGGCCGTTGGTAAAAAAGATGTTATGGAGTGCGCTTTTAAAGCAGTAAAAGATCAAACAGGGCTTTGCATCCTTGCTGGGAATGTCCCAAAGGAAACAAAAATCGAGTGCGATCCTTTTGATTTTATTAAAGGAAAAAGACTTATTGGTACATGGGGTGGTCGAGTCAAACCTGATCATGACATCCCTTATTTTTTGAAGTCTTTCCATTCTGAATCCATCCGGCTCGAGCGCCTTATTTCACATGAAGCCCCTTTGGAAGATATTAACTCTCTTATCTCCCTCCTTGATAAAGGTCAAGCTGCTCGCACCCTTGTTGTATTTCCATGACCATTTCAGTAGTACTTCCGAATTACAATCACGCTCTCTATCTTCCCCAAGCCCTTAAAGCGATTTTTGCACAATCGTTGCTTCCAAACGAGGTGATCATCATTGATGATGCCTCTACAGATAATAGCCTATCATTAATCAAAAAGTGGCAAGATAAGCACCCTCAAATCAAGCTCTTCCAGAACAAAATAACCCAAGGACCTATCTCTTCAATTAATCAAGGGATCCGAGCCGCAAAATCGGATTACCTCGCTTTTTGCTCTGCTGATGATTTTGTCCTATCAGGATTCTTTGAAAAAGCAAAAGACTTCCTCGATATTCACCCCGAGATCGGTCTTTGCACAGGAAATACCTGCCACTTCAACAATAATAGCTCTTATTTACTGAGTCCTGACCAGGTATCTCTAGGAGAGGTTCCACAGATATTTTCTCCTGAAGAACTTTTAAAAATTTTTAGAAAAACAACCTTTTTTATTCACTCAAATTGTACCCTCTATAGGAAAAAATACGTTGAGGACCTAGGAGGGTTGAATCCTAGACTCAAAAGCTATGGAGACTGGCATCTCAATTGTCAAATTGCCCTTAAATATGGAATCGGCTACATCCCCTCTTTTTTCGGAGCTTTTCGCCTATCCGATAATTCATATGCTAAAAAGATTAAAAATTCCCCAGAACTCAATAAAATTTTCCAAACCTTAATGGAAGAGATTGAAATGAATGGGCTGGCAAAAATATATAAATCTACAGGACTAATCGCTCAAGGAGGAATCCAATTTGTTTTATTTCTTGCGAAAACAAAGCAATACCGTCATTACTTCCCTCTAGCTTTTATTAAAAAGTGCCATTTTCACCTTAACACTCTTCTTAAAAAGAAAAACCTTCCAAAAATGGAAGATCTTGATAGCATTCTGTATACCGATTGCGAGTCATAACTTGGCTTTCCCCTGCATTATAGCTAAAGTAGTTTAAAATAGTAACAATTCATCCAGATCTTTCCACCGAAAATTTTACACTCGATCTTGCTGGCTTACATGAAGCCAGCTTCGCTCTCCGCGCTTCATTTTCAATGAAAATCTT
>JAGROK010000152.1 GCA_020440285.1 Chlamydiia bacterium
CAAAACGCTTTGCTGTTTGTGAAAAACTCAGCTTTTCTTTGCTTCGGATCGATAATATTTTTTTTCTAAAATCCAATGAATAGGTCATCCAAAAAATCATAACTAAAATAAAAATTTTTAGCTATATATTGGATCTGTGTCTATAGATGCTCTTGCTTGACAGCGCGATTGAGAAGAGCTTCCACAGCCTCTTTTGGGCTAATGCCCTCGTAGATAATGGCATGGACAGCTTCTGTAATCGGCATATCGACACCTGTCTTTACGCTGAGCTCAAGAGCTGAGACGCAGGTATAGGCCCCTTCAACAACCATCCCAATCTTCTCGCGGGCTTGATCGGGGGTATGCCCTTCCGCTAAGAGCTTCCCAAAGATGTAGTTCCGACTCAGGGTTGAAAGACATGTTGCGCACAGATCCCCTAGCCCCGATAGGCCATTAAGGGTATCTGCTGAGCATCCGATCGCATCTCCTAGCTTCCGAATCTCATGAAGCCCCCTTGTCATCAAGGCTGCTTTCGTGTTTTCTCCATAACCTAACCCATCGGAGATGGCGCAGGCAATCGCAATGATATTTTTCATCGCCCCACCGAAGGAGACACCCCGCATATCGCTGTTAGGGTATACCCGAAAATAAGAGGTTGTAAATGCCTCACAAATTTGCATCATCAGTTCGGGATTATAACTCGATGCAACAACAGACGTAGGAAGCTTTCGCATTACCTCTCCTGCAAGGCTTGGGCCACTCAAACATCCAACCCGTGGGCGATATTCTTCACCCAAAACCTCTAATACTACCTCTGACATTAAAAGGCCGGTTCCTTGTTCAATCCCTTTTGAGGTCAGAACAATTGGAGGTCCCAATAGGTCAAGCTCTTTCAATTGCTCCAAGACAGGACGAAGCCCTTTAGAAGTAACCGATTCAATGATCAGGTCAACGTCGGTTACAGCTTCTTTTAGATCAGTTGTAAGAACGAGATTTTCTTCTGCTTGGTGGTCACGAAGCTTTGGGTGCGTTTCGCCCCGTTTTAACGCCTCAGCAAGGGACATATTTCCCGTCCAAAGCTTAACTTCATGCCCTTTTTCAGATAGAAGATTTGCCAAACAAAAGCCCCAGGCCCCTGCTCCTAAATACCCAATTTTCATTGTGAGTCCTAAACATTTTTTTATGTGATTATACCGGAACCAAGGTTTTACGTCATGAGAGTCTTTGTGACACTCTCTAAACTGTTTGGACCTGAGAGGGTTTTAATGGGTGCAAAATATTTCTTTCTATCGGAAAAGAGCACTTTAAAGGTTTCTGCATTGGGGAAAAGATCAAAAATAAATGTTTCAAATTTCCAGACCCAAGTCCCTTCTCCCTGTTTATGCGCTAGATGCCATGGGAGATCAATTTCTGAGACTTTTTTAGCAAAGTCCATGGTGCATGAAAAGATCCCTGTATTCCCCAAAGAAAATGTTAAATCCTCCATCTTATGGGTAAGTTCTGAGTACTCTCTTACAGTGAGACGCCCCTTTGTCTGACCTACGATCCCTAAGCTTTCGGTCGGGGTCTTTCGACCCACACACCTTAAGACAAGCTCAACTTTCTCCGATTCGTGAACAGCTAAAAGTTCTCCATCAAATGGAATTGCCAGTGGATTATCGACTGGAATGACTTGAACAATCTCAACCCCTTGTTCTCTCCATTTTTCCCAAATCCCTGAGCTATAGAGGTGGTGCAGGGCTTTGCCATTTCCATCAGGAGACCTTTCTTGTCCACAAAGGTTGCCATCATCGTCACAAACCGCCACCATCTCTTGTGAAAATACTGAAACATTTGTCAACCCAAAGTAGTGGTGCTGGCTCAAGTAATCAACTGTTGCTTGATGGTTAAGAGGAGAGGTCATGATAGCAAGGGGAAGATCGTTTCCTTTACCTTTTACTTTTTCAAATAGATACTGAAAAAGTGTTTTCTTTTCCTTAAGGGGAAGTTCAACGCATCCTTTGGGCCCTTTTATTCCTAAACGGGTCCCTTGCCCTCCCGCTAATATCACACATCCCATCTTGTTAAAATGCGCTGAAGGGGAAATATTCCGCACAATCATCTCTTCTCTTAAAGGGACAAAAGTCTCTTCTTCTTTTAACACATCTTTTTCTTTGAAAATGTCATATAAAGGATGTTTTTGCATGGATTTATCCATCAATTAAATAAAGAATCGACCACCGTATCAACCGCAATGTTGGCAATACGATCATTTTTTCCATGAAGGGGAATATGTTCAAGAAGGGGATTCGGAGAGGAAACATTTTGTCTTAATACCCCTTGCTTAGGGTCGGCCCAAAGAGAGACAATCCGAATCGGAAAGTTTGCATTGACGTAGTAGGCAATAGAAAGAACGCCTGAGTCTGGAGCAACTAAATAGCGACATCGGTTTTTAATGAGTGAAAGCATTTCAAAAAGAGTTGTCTTCCCTCTTAAATCAATCACATGATCCATCAAAAATGCAGGTTTTCTCTCTAATCCAAAAAGGAGGATTTTTCCCTTTTTAATTTTATTAAACAAATTACGCCAAGAAGGAAGGTCCCAGTTTTTTTCATATCCGTAGTAGGCCCCTGTTTCGGTTTGAACATGACACCCGATGTATGTTTCTTCAGGATCGAGTTCATATTTTTCGACCAAGTCATCCCATTTATCTTGCCACGTTAACTTCGGAACTAGCGTCCCCAATTGCCACTTAAGCCAACGGGTAGGATCTGGTTTTTCTAAAACCACATCAAACATATTTAAGCTTAAGGAATGCTCTTCAAGTGCTCTTTCAATATCGATTGGTTTCCCCCTCTTCCAAGAACTTCCAACGATAACTTGCACACCATCAAGCATTGTAAATGCTTCAGCAAGATCTGGCCGCGTTACAAATGTGACCGATGCATTTGGAATGTATGTTCGAATGCGATGTACAAGAGCATAAAGACCCAGAGGAATATCCCCAAGTCCCCGATTCCAAACAACCAAAAAACGTTCTTTCCCCTCTTGAGCGACTTTCTTAAGTAATTTATCAAAAGGGTTTGGGCGAATCGCATCGAGAACCTTTTTCATAATTGCCCCACTGCAATTTTTTGTAGTTTAGAGAGAACAGCCTGGGTCACTTCCTCCACCCCAATCTTCTTCATGCAGGGAAAATCAATCGGACAAACCCTCTTAAAGCATGGAGAGCAAGAGACCTCTTTCTGAATGATACTCTCTTTTTGCTTATAGGGACCTGTAGCAATAGGAGAGGTTGATCCAAAAAGGGTGACGAGGGGAACATCTAAGCTATCAGCAATATGCATGGGCCCACTATCATTTGTTAAAAAGACGGCGCATATCTTGATGAGAGCTAAAAGCTCACGAAGGGTGGTTTGCCCAGACAAGTTGATCGCCCGATGTCCTAATCCTATGCAAATATCTCTGATCAAATCCTTATGAGAACCATCTCCGAAAAATAGAACAACGTTTTTAGGGTCTGTATCAAGAATTCTTTTTGCAACTTCACGAAATCTTTCGGGAAGCCAACACTTTGCAGATCCATAAGCGGCTCCAGGATTAATCCCTACAATTTGATCCTCTTTTCCAATGTCAAACCGTTTGACAAAGCTCCATCCTTTCGAAATCTCTTGATCGGTCAAAGCAAGGCGGGGAGGAGTTTCAGAAACCGGAATCCCTAGCGGCTTTAAGAGCTCTTTGTAAGTGGTTACTAAGTGTTGTTTTTTTCTGTTTTCAGAAAATGGAACGGGATGGGTGAGAAGAAATCCTCTACCATCAGCTTGGTAACCTAGAGTGTTTTTAACGTTTCCTTGCCAAAACCGCCAAGCAGAGGAAAATGAATTGGTCAAAAGAATTCCTAAATCGTAATGTCCCTCTTTCAACTTAGCCACAACATTTTTTTCACTCATTCGTCGAATAAAACCTTTCGAAGGGCTAAACTGAAAAAGTTCATTAATAGCGGGGTCGTGCTGCAGCAAAGGGGCAACATTTGTTTGACACATCGCTGTGATTTCAGCATTCGGATAAAAATGGCGGAGATCTTCTAAAATAGGGGTTGCCATCACCAAATCTCCAATCCAATTTGGCATTCGAACAATAATAGAGTTATGGTTTAGATTTTTAAGATTTCTCATCTCTTATAGGTTAACAGAAAATCTTTTTCGCTTCATAATGAAAAATATGAAGGAAAAAAAACAGATTATTCTAGGGATCGATCCTGGAACCCGCGTGACAGGATATGGAGTCATCGAGACCGATCTCCATACCTTTACCCTTCTCGACTTCGGATGTATTCGCCCTCCTGCAAAGCTTTCTCTCCATGAGCGGTATAGAGTCATTCATGAAGGAGTCGAACACCTTCTTGATACTTTTCCAGCCAATGCCGTCTCTTTGGAAACCCAGTTCGTGAGCCGCAATGCTCAAAGTGCTTTAAAACTTGGGATGGCTAAGGGCGTTGCCCTTTTGGCAGCAACTAAAAGAAACATCCCGATCTTTGAGTACGCCCCCAAAAAAGCCAAGCTTGCCGTTACTGGATCTGGCAGTGCAACAAAAGGGCAAGTCCAGCGGATGATACAAACCTTACTCAACCTCTCTGAGCTCCCAACGCCTGAAGATGCTGCTGATGCTCTGGCGCTAGCGATTGCTCATGCAAACCATTTAAGGCCTCATGTTTGAATATATTAAAGGAACCCTTACCTCTATTACTCCTCATAAAGCCGTTGTCGATGTTCAGGGGGTTGGCTATCTCATCCACATCCCTCTAAGCGCTTTTTCCTCGATGCCCCCTATCGGAAAAGATATTTTGTTCTATATTTCTTCGATTTACAGGGAAGATTCCCACAAAAATTTTGGCTTTCTCACCGAGGAAGAAAGGGATTTATTCGAAAAAATTAGCTCCATATCAGGCATTGGCCCTAAAACAGCTCTCGCTCTCATCGGGCATCTCGATAGCAATACCCTCGAGTCTGCCATTACAACTGCCAACGCCTCTCTCCTCTCAAAAATTCCTGGCATCGGAAAAAAAACAGCAGAGCGCCTTATTATCGAACTCCGAGACAAAGTCCTCAAGGGGTTAAAGAAAGCGCCCCTTCCCACAAAAGGAAAAAAAGAAATGACAGAAGAGGATCACATGGTAAGTGATGCCCTTTCTGCCCTCATGAACCTTGGATATAACGCTCTTCAAGCGCAAAAAGCTCTCGAAAAAGCCCTTTCTAAAGAAAAGCCTATGCACCTAAGCGATCTGATTCGAAGCGCCCTTTCAGGCATATAAGACAGGGGTATTAATCAAAGACTTGTCAAAAAGTTTTGTGTCATTTATTTTCGTGCAGTATGAAAATTTTGTCGCGCCTCTTTTTTCTTTTTTCCCTCCCTGCTTTTCTCCTCCACCCTATTTCCTCACATGCTTCTTGCCAAATGTCTACATCTTATGAGACTCCTAGAGATGAAGATGGAAAGGTCAATCCTTGGATTCTTTTCCATCCTGATCACCTTTCGATCGACAAGTACTTTGCCTTCATCGAGCTAACAGAAAATGAAACCTTTCTAGAGTCGCTAACCGAAGAAGAATTTGACCTTGTTGTTGATTTTGTCACATATGTTGTGCAGTCGAGTGTTCCCGAAAATCTTAGAGATGCCTACACATTAGAAATCGATCGGTTGATGGAAGATCTCTACGGTGAGGATCAACTAAGCTTTTTTCTTCCTCAAGAGGTTAACTCCAAAATCTACCCGGCCTATTTTTTTCAAAAGCCTGAGTTTTTCCTATGCAAGAGCTGGCTTAAGAGAAAAATCCACCACTTGGGCCACTGGTGTTCCAAGCATAAAGGGCCTCTCATTATTGGGGCTGTCGTTGTAGGCGCTGTCGCTGTTGCCGCCCTTACAGGAGGGGTTGGTGGAAGCTCTGCCGTTGCAGTTGGTGGAGGAATTATCAGTGAGCAACTTTCAAACGATGACCCAAAACCGATTAATAAACCAGGAGAGGTCTACGTTCCCTATCCTTCTGAAACGCCCCTTCCCGGACAACCCACATCAACCTCTTCCCATCATCCAAGCCCTACCCCTATTTTGCCAGAATCATTCCCTTCCACCTTTTCTGATCAAGTTAGTGAAGTCAAATAAGAGCTTTATCATCAGCTTCTTGATGATCCTGTAAATAACACCTCTGTAGAAGATCCCTCTTTCTGGCCCCAGGCCATTCAAGGGACAAAGGAAGTCACTTCATGGCTTGCTCATGATATCCTAAAAGATGTGGCTGAATGGGCAGGAATCTCAAGCGAAACAGCGTACCCCTACCATGAAAAAATCGATAACCTTTTTGGCACACAGTTTGCCTCATCCTTTACCCCAGAAGCTTTAGAAAACCAACCTGAAGTAACGGAAGGGATCCTTCCCCCTCCAGGAGGAAACCTAACCACAACAACCAAACGGATTGCTGCCATCGCAAGCTCCACCGGTGTTGCGACTAGCGCTGCCGCTGTTGGCAGCGCTCTTACGCAGACAAGCGCTCTTCCAAATGGAATGTCGATTGAACGGCTTACAGAAGCCGGGAAGGCTGATGATAGAGGAGGGCTTACAAGGGCTGGAAGAGGTCTTCAAAAGCATGGGGGAAGATCTGATACTGTTTTCCCTTTCCCTTCAGGATCTGTTTCCGAAATAAATACACACGGGCAAGAAGTTCTCGAAAATATTTTAAGCCATCCCAATAAAACAATAACAGTGAGTAATACTGATAGATATGGAATCATTATTGATATTCACGCACCAGGAATTGGAGGGGTAAGGTATGATAATAATGGGAATTTCATAGGATTTTTACAACCTCCACAAGGATAAATAATGAACGACTTTGAGATTATTGTAGCAAGCGTACCTGATAGGGATGAGCTCATCACAGAGCTTTATTACAAGGGCAATCAATGGGTTGAAATTTCTCATGAAACAGATGAGATGGTTATCCAATTTTACCCCCACCCATCTCAAAGTTATTGGGAGTTTCCTTTAGGAGAAGCTCTTCAGGCATTAGAAAGAGCAAAGATGAGAATGATCTCCCTTGGCCCCAAGCATCCTACCCCTATAGATGGGAGATGTGTTGATATTCAAAAATATGCGAAATGCTTTCAAGGAGGAACACTTCACAGTATTACCAGGCAAAAAAATAGCAGCAGCTTTACGATGGAAAGTGCTTTTATTGATCCCAGCGCTTTAAAGAATAAAATTATTCTTTCAAAGCAAAATACCCTTCGAGGTAAACTTGTGGTTGAGGAAATTGAATCGACTTCAATGCTCTTGGAAAATCAAACGTTTGAAAATGCAGTGATTAAAGAATGTAAGATATTGGATCATATTTTTGAGTTAACCTTCAAAGTTGAAAACTCGTTAGATTGCCAACTCAAGGTATGTGGCAAAAAAATTTACTGGGAAAACTTCCCAACCCAGACTTTGGAAGAAATTAAAACCGATTCATGGAAAAAAATGGTTCAATGAGTAAAAGTGCTTACAAAGGCAATTGTTTTTATGATGAGAAGTACAAGAAATAAAGGTTTTTCTCTGGAACTCTGCAGTGATTTAGATTTTGAAGGAATGGTTGTCGATGTGAATTATGATGATCACCCGATTGCTACTGGAAATTATGACAAAGGAGTCAACAACATTGAAATCACATTGCTCCCAATTTATACCGACTCTATACCGACCGCGAGTCAAAAATTGGGAATTTCTCAAAATCAGCGCTTGAGATTTGACTCTATCGAAGCAGCCTCCTATCCAAGAGATAGGAGCGATGCAGATAGGGTTGAAGATCGAGATGCTGATGAGGAGAAAAACCAAGTTTTGGCTCGCGATCGGTATAAAACTCTTTCCGTTCCTTTAGACGAATTCCTAAAGGCTTTAGAAAAGGCTAAGAAAATCCTGCAGAGATGTGCCAAAGAAGATGAAACACGCGATAAGCTTTAATCCACAAATGGTGTGTTGGCGCACACAAAGAATTTTTACTCTCTTGTTATCTTTTCGAACGTGAAGTAGAATCTCTTTTCCATTTATTAACTAGAAACAATGAGGTATGAAATTATGGAACCAGTTAGCGGAAATGGATTTTGTTCGCTTTTCTCGTGTTGCTTCACAAGTCAGGAAGAAACAAAGCCTTTGCTAAACGAAAATAAAAATGGCTTGCAGGGAAAAGGGACATCTCAGAGCACAGCATCTGTTGGGTCATCTCCCGGAAAGCCCCAAACAGTATCAGGGACTTATAATAAGGGCGGTAACAATTACAACGACCGTGAGTAACGGATAACTTCGCTTGAGACTCTAGATACTTTCCTTAGGCCAGCGGAGGGTCCAAAGGGCGCAGCCTGCGTAGATGCCGGGAAGCCAGAAGAGCCATCCGATGATGGTGGTGGTGAGGATCATGCTCAGCATCCCTCCGATGAAGCCAGCGGTAAGAAGGGGAAGGGTACGCGATTTGAGAGCCTTAATCCTTCGGGCAGCGGGCTCTCCTTGAATGGTCAGGGAGAGATCGCAGGCATCGATGATAGCGATGTGCCCCATCCCTACTTGCGCAAGGAACATGGCTAGGGGGCCGAAGATAAAGAGGGTGATGAGAATCGCAAGGGGCCAAAAAAGGCGCCAACCGAGTGTCCGGAAGATGACTTGGATGCTCGAGGTAACGGCTTGAAAGGCTCCTTCTCCTTTAATGGGAACTCTTTGGTCGTGCAAGATTTTTCCAATCATATGTTCAAAGGCGTAGTTGAGAATGACTGGAAAGACGGAGACCCAAAGGGCAATGAGTGTGACTGATGCGTAGCCAAGGGATTTAAAAATCCCCCACGTGTAGGTGAACCACCCAAGTGTTGACTCGGGCCAGCTGACATATGCGGTGAGGAAAAAGGCGGCGATTAGGACAAAAAAAGAAAGGAGGGCTGCGATTAAGGGGGCAAACCACAGGTAGGGGCGTGCGATAAAGTAACCGAGTCCTACGATGGTACAATTTGTTGGGGTGATTTCTTTTGTCATTGCTTGAAATGGGCCTTTAGGGTTTCACCCACCTCTTGAATGGCAAGGCGAGCATCATCTAGAAGGCCGGGCATTTGAAAAAAGCCATGGACCATCCCATTATACCGTTTAAGTATTGTAGGAACGCCACTTTGTTTGAGTTTATGGGCGTAGGCTTCTCCTTCATCACGCATGGGATCGTATTCGGCTGTGATCACAAGGGCGGGAGGGAGCGAGGAAAAGTCTTTAGCATAGAGGGGGGAAATCCGCGGGTCTTTTAGGTCATGGTCGGGGCTAAGGTATTGCGATTTATACCAGTCGATCGATGTTTTCTCGAGAAGGTATCCTGAGCCAAATTCTTGGTGGGAAAGCATGGCGCAAGTAAAGTCTGTTTGGGGATAGATCAAAACCTGATAGGAAATATGGGGATGGGGCTCATTTTGCACTTCGTGGGTCAAAACAGCGGCAAGGTTTCCCCCCGCATCTTCTCCACCAATGGCAATCCTTCCATCGGAGCGAATCTCTTTTGGGTGGGTGCTGATCCAATGAAGGGTCTCTTTTGCAACGCGAAGGGCCTTTGGAAAAGGGTTTTCGGGAGCTAAGGGATAGTTAATCGTGACCACAAGACAACCACTTTCTTCTGCAAGGAGACGGCAGATGGGGTCATGAGCATCGATATCCCCTTTCACAAATCCTCCTGGATGGAAATAGAGGAAGGTGGGAAGGGAAACATTTTCTTTTGGATAGTAAAGGCGCATGAGGATATTTCCTTCTTCCCCATGAATAATATGGTTCATCACTCTTGCCAGTGGTTTTGGCTCTCCAGCAAGGGGTCGCATTTTCATGGGTCCTTTCCGCACCTCGGAAAGGGGAACTTTAGAAAGAGGG
>JAGROK010000153.1 GCA_020440285.1 Chlamydiia bacterium
ATACTAAACCAATTGAATTGGGATTCGCTGCCAAAGTCTTCAAACCAAAAAAAGGCTTCCTGGAGACGATTCTTAACAGAAGAGACTTTTTCTAATGCAGTTCGAATCTCATCAGGTTTTCGGAAATCTTTTACATTTCCAATATCTGTCTCGTATTGTGGAATAGAACCAATTTTCGCAAGAAGAGAAATTTCCTGTGCCCTAGCCGTACACTCTTGAATTTTTGAAGATGAGGGCAATCCCAAGATATTAAAAGCATTATTTAATATAAGTGTAGGGAATTTTTCCGTCATACTCTAATGCCTGACCTGTAGCTATTCTTTGTCTTTATTCCGTTTGAGTGTAAAGAGGACTGAAGAGATGTGAAGGCTCTTTGCATTCCAAATAAGTCACTTCTTAAAACAGCTTGACGTGCCTCACTCATTAGTTTTTCATTCATTGGAGAGTCTACTGCATTTTGTTCGGCAGTATTAATTAGATCATCAATCCAACGGCCTAACATGCAGACATCATGAAAGTAGCACCTGGAGGGAGTGTAAATAGAACTGTGTAAATGAAAAAGCGAAAGTAGGAAAATACCTTCTTCGTCAAAAGAAAAAAAAGGCCGGAGCGTGAAAAATCACGCGGAGGCCCAAATTAAAAATTTTACACAGGAAGTGAAACATGAACCTAGAAGAAGAAGTGGCATAATGTGAGACTATGGAAGACCTCACAGGTAAAGATGGCTTGGTCCAAAAACTAGTTGGTGGGATGATTGAGAAGTTGCTCGAGAAAGAAATGGAAGAGCATCTTGGATATGAAAAGCATGCTTCCAAAGGAAACCGTTCAGGAAACAGCAGGAACGGGAAGAACAAAAAAACGATCCATGGTTCCCATGGAGATCTTGAAATCGAAGTTCCCAGAGATAGGAACGGAGAGTTCGAGCCCAAGCTAATTAAAAAAAGGCAAACCCGAATAAATTCCTTCGATGAGAAGATTATCTCTATGTATGCTCGAGGAATGACAACGCGGGATATCCAAAGCCACATTAAGGAAATTTATGGGGCAGATATTTCACCTACGATGATCTCAGGGATCACAGATAAGGTGCTGTCAGTTGCCGAAGAATGGCAAGAACGAACCTTAGAAAAAATTTACCCCATCGTTTTCTTTGACGCAATTCACTACAAGGTAAAAGAAGAAGGACGGGTTGTTACCAAAGCCGTGTATTCCTGTCTCGGAGTGAGCCTTGAAGGGAAGAAAGATATCCTGGGAGCATGGATAGGAGAAAGTGAAGGAGCTAAGTTTTGGTTGCAAGTATTTACAGAGCTTAAAAATCGAGGCCTAGAAGATATATTCATTGCTTGTATGGATGGGCTAAAAGGGCTGCCAGAAGCCCTGCAAACAGTCTTTCCAAGAGCTGAGGTTCAGCTCTGCATCATCCATATGATCCGAAACTCTTTAAAGTATGTGCCCCACAAATATAGCAAGGAGTTTACTGGTGATCTTAAGGGGATATACCAGTCGTTAACAGAGATGCAGGGGGAGAGCAAGGTTTTGGCCTTAGAGGAGAAATGGGGCAAGAAATACCCCTTGGCAGTAAAGCCTTGGATCAACAACTGGGATAATTTGAAAACATTTTTCAAATTTCCCGAAGAAATAAAAAGATTGATTTATACAACGAATGCTGTAGAATCGCTGCATAGGCAGTTTAGGAAGGTGACCAAGACGAAGTCAGTGTTTCCTTCGGATACAGCCTTAACAAAGATACTTTACTTAGCCTCCAAGGAGGTATCGAAGAAATGGACCCTGCCAGTAAGGGGATGGAAAGAGGCCCTGTCGTATTTTGGAATGGCTTACGAAGATAGGCTGTTTAAGGATGGGGTATAATGTCCGTTTACACAGTTCAGATTACACACTCCACCTGGATAAAAAGTCTTTTAGCTTTCGAATCACTTTCTGGAGCAAAATAGGGTCTTTTTTCTCAATTGATGCAAGCCCATCTTTGCGTAACTCAAGAAA
>JAGROK010000154.1 GCA_020440285.1 Chlamydiia bacterium
AGTAGCAAGGGGAATTTACGTTTATCGGGAACTTCCCTTTTTTAGCCTTCACTTTAACGGCTCTTTGACAGGTTACCCGGTCATTCCTCCTTCTTATCGGCATACATTGGTTGGAGAAGCCCTTAGTATGTTGGATTACTATATGAAAGGATTAGACAATGGCTGGTATTTCGAAAAGGAGTTTATTGATGAATGGAATACATCGAGAGAAAAATCCCAGCAATTTTTAGGTAAGCATGCAAAAGATTTTCACGAATATTGTGAAAGCTTAGGGTTAAACTATCGCTCTTTTGAAGAGATTCTCAAAGACATTATGGGAGAGGAAGGATCAAAAGTCATTTCTAAGCAACTGTACGAGATAAATAGTCAGATTATTTTCCATCAGAGTGCAATTTATAAAAGTGGAACCTCTTTATCTTACGAAGGGGGATTCGATGTGACATGGGAATTAAAAGGAACGCCAAGAACTGAAGAGGAAAAAGTTCATGATGCCTATTTAAGAGAGGCATGCCAAATCATGAATGGTCAAATCAAAGAGCTTTTGCCTCAACTGCCCATGTGCAAAAAGTATTTCGAAATTCTGTATATGGCGAATTTTTTTAGTTACTACTGCAACTCTCTCAAAGAGGTCAATATGATCCCACTATTGAGTAGAGATCTCTCTGGAGAAGTAGAGGCATCTTGTCCCAACGCGTTTCCTCCCATTCCACTAAATGCCTCTAAGGAACTGCGACTGCCCTTTCTTTCTTTATTTGGATCCATGGACCAAACTGAGTTAGGTCATCTGATGGCATATTTAAAAAAAGCTGATGCTTCAGAAGAGGTAAAAGGGGGCGCTTTTGATGCTGTAGATCAGCGGATTGAAGGGCATTTTTGCGCTTCTTTAACAGAGGAAAAGCGTCATCATCTTACCGAAGAGATCTTGGCATTCTGTCATTCTCGTTACCAACTATATCTCGACGACGCAAAAACGATTCTTGGCTCAACATACTCCGGAGCGATGACCGACACCTATGTCCGGCATAAGTTTTTTGAGCAGCTAAACCGGCTTATTGCAAGTGCAAAAGGGAGAGATAAACAAAGTTGGATTTCTGTTAAAGAGGGGATGAAAAAGTGGTTTGAAAATCCTCTTGTGGCATGTCTCGAGAATATAGGCTTTCTGTTTAAGCCTTTGGAAGGAACCTTTACCATTCTTGCAGATGTCTCGGATGAACGTATTCAGATCGGAGGAGGGTGTGGAATTACGATTGAAGATATCGAAGCGCAAAATTCGATGTTTTTGGGGTATTTTCACCAGGGGACTGTCGTGCAAGCGCCCTATGAGAGGATGGAGGTCGGTGATCATGAGTCTCCAGAATTGATTGCCAAGGGGTACTTATTTCCTCCGCTTCCTAATCATCCTATCGATGATGTTCTTTTAGATGTCTTAGATGCAATTTCCAATGAAGATGTTGCAAGGTTTGAGGCGCTAAGCCCAAAAATGAAGGATTGGGATTTTAAAGATCCGTTCCATGTGAGCCTTGTTCACCATGCTTCAAAATGTAAGGATGCATCCATTCTTCAAAGTCTGATTCAAAAAGGAGCGAAGCTGAAAGTGTTAGATCAACAAGGGCTTTCTCCTCTTCATTATGCTGCAAAGGCAAATTCTGATGAGTGTATAAATCTCTTGCTGAAAAGCTGTCCTGAGTTACTCAATTTTCAAGGGGAAGATGGGCAGACGCCTCTTTTTGTTGCTGTGCAACATCAGGCATATGAGGCAGTAGATTGCCTCCTCGTTGCAGGATCGGATCCTAATTGTACGATCATCAATGACCTTAGCCCTTTGCTGTGGGCGATTCAAGCTGAAGATCAATTTTCTGCGATGAGGTTATTAGCCTGCTCAGAAACTGATGTTCGTTATGAGCTGAAAGATAAAAGATCTGCACTTGAATTTGCGATAGAAAAAAAACAAACCTTAATTCTTAAACGACTGATCAAGTGTATCGCTAATGTCAATAGAGACTATTGGGGTTATACTCCTTTGCATTTGGCAACTATGCTTGACTTTGTTGATGGGGTGGAAGCTTTATTGGAATGCAAGGATACAAATTTAGTGGCTAAGTCACCGGTTGGCGAGACTCCGTTGGAACTGGC
>JAGROK010000155.1 GCA_020440285.1 Chlamydiia bacterium
AAATACAAGTCCACCCACCGCTGCAAGGCGCATTTGAAAGGAAAGCTTCTCAATGATCTCTTTCGACCCTTTGTTCACAGAATTAATGAACGCAAATTCTTTTTCTTTCGGATTAAAAATAAAAAAATGGAGGTCGACATTTTTATAAGGAACAATATGAAGGAAGAAATATTCTTTGTCGCCAACAGTAACCAGCCCCGAAGGCTGTGATAAAAGGGTCTCCACAGGAATTTGATACCACTCTTTGCCTTCCACCTCTTTGCCTTCCGAATCTCTCACATTGATAATCCGGTTTTTTGCGACAAAAAGTGCAGTCTGGTGAGTGGAGCGAGCAAGCGAGCCGATGATTGGCCCTCCATGCGTTCCTATCGTTAAAAAGCCTGTCCTTTTATTAGATCCAGAGATCAGTCGCAAGGAATTGCCAAAAAAGACATGGTCCATCTCTGGAGGGGTAATTACATCGAGATGAGTTGTCAGATAATCATCGGGAAGAGCGTCCATTTTCTTGATCTCTTCAGAGACATCATACTTTGGATCTTTGAAAAAAACAGAAGCGCTAATGAGCCCTTTTCCGTGGTAAGTATCTCGGTCAATTGTCCCCATTCCAATAGGAGCATTTTCTCCCAAAGGATCGCTTCCGAAAAGATCAGACTTCGTTAAGAGAGAAAGCCCCCATATAAGTCCCGTTTTGTTGTAGTCTTCGATGTACTCCTTCACATAATATTTCACCTGATCGATATAATAAAAATCCTCAGAAGACTTTCCTGAAACGTCAGAGGGTTTAAAATAAGAAAATGTCTTTTTCCCTTCCGCAGATTTGAGTTTCTGTTGAATCATTTGATCCCACTTGTCTCCAC
Organism: Chlamydiia bacterium; assembly: GCA_020440285.1. Lineage (GTDB taxonomy): Bacteria > Chlamydiota > Chlamydiia > Chlamydiales > Simkaniaceae > Neptunichlamydia. The sequence continues at coordinate 858 of JAGROK010000155.1, forward strand.
TTGGAAGAAGGGTTGGATCATTTGATAGTATTTTTTGCGCCGCAAAAATCTGATCTAAGAACCTTTTAAGAAAAAACGTTTCCTCGGGAAGTTCCACCCACTTTAGAAACGGCTCTAACAGATTAATCGATAGATCGAGCGATTGATTTAAATCGATCGTCACCTTAAAATCTAAAAGGGTTTGAGGGGTAAAGAAGATAAAGTATTGCTCTCCCCTTTGCGGGGCATCCTCCTCTTTTCCATGAAGAGAACTCATGTCAAACCCAATCCCAACATAAGGCTTGCTCCACCCTTTTTCCTCTTGAATAGCGACCAAGTGAAAATAATCATGAATGGGAAAGTGGAGGGTATTGCTTAGCTCATTTTTATCGATAATAATTTCGGAGGTCAGATTTTCTTCGTTTGTACTTTGCACATAGTCAATCCACCGATTGGTGATCATGAGAGAGGCGCTGTCAAGCCAGTTCCCTTTTTCTAAGTTTTCAAGGGTCGGATCAAATCCTTTTCGGATAAGGGGGTACTTGGATACTCCTTGGAGAACAGAATCGACCTCTGCTTGCAACTTGTAAAGCACGTCTCCCAAGTAGGCCTCGACGGCTTCTGTTTTTTCTTGGTTGAGCTCACCGAGTTTTTCCATCAACTCTTGATAGGTCTTTTCCAGGTTAATGCGAGTGAGATGCCCCTCAAGATAGAAGGAGGCGAAAAAGGTGATTGCAAAAACAATCGCAACCCAAAGGAAAAGGCGATAACGAAGCTTCATTTATGTCACTTTTTAAAAAGGTTAATGTGCCCTGTTTTTGTGATGATGACCATATCTTCATGGCGAATGCCCCCAACACCCGAAAGATAAAGTCCCGGCTCGATGGTAACAACCATTCCACTTTCTAATGTTGCTTTTTTCTCTTTTGAACTGATGCTGGGATATTCATGAACATCAAGACCAATTCCATGACCCAAGGAGTGGAGAAAGTGTTTCACATCTTTTCCCATCGCTTTGCGTGCAACCCGGTCAAGCTCCGCCACATGTACACCCGCTTTACATTGCTTAAGTGCCGCCTCTTGAGAGGCAACCACTGTCTTGTAAAGCTCTTCTAGCCGCTTCGAAACCTGTCCGAAAAACAGGGTGCGAGTCATGTCACTTGCGTAACCCTCTACCACAACCCCAATATCGATTAACACAAGCTCCCCTTTCTTGAGCTTCCTTTCCGAAGAGTGGTGGTGAGGAAGAGCGCTATTCGACCCAAAAGCAACAATGGGTTCGAAAGAAAGGGCCTCTGCTCCATAATTTTTGACATAAAACTCGAACTTTCTTGCAAGCTCGATCTCACTGATTCCCACTTTGAGCTGCTTCTTGACGTAGAGAAACCCTTTCCACAAAAGGGCTGCACTTTTCTTTATTTTTTCCAGCTCATGTTTCTCCTTAATCGCTCGTACATTTAATGTTGGGTGGTCGCACCCCTTTAATGTTTTCTTCTTTTTGGCAAACACTCCCTTTAACTCTTTATATGCCCCAACAGAAAGTCCATGATCAAAACCAAACACTTTTCCAGAACCGGCAACAAGGGTCTCTTCAAGCGCTTTTTTCTCGAGAGGTTTAACGGAAAAAGGGGACCCTTTTTCCGCCGCTTCTTTGTAGCGTCCATCAACAAAAAGGACGGTCTTTGTCTTTGTGATTAAAAGGCGCCCTCTAGTAAATTGAAGGCCGGTAAAATAGAAAAGATCTGTCGGATTTTCGAGTACAAACCCGTCCACTTTCATCGAAGGAAATGTCTTCTGAAAGTTAGCGACTCTTTTTCTGAAACAGTTTTTTGATTGCGTCATGACTTAAATCGACCATTGTTTTTTCTCCTTTGGGAGTATGGTAAGGAGAAGATGTTTTTAATAGTGCTTTAATCACCTGTTTTGCTTCCATAATTCCCCACGTCCTTTTACCCGATCTTGCAAAATAAGCGGCAGAAAGAGCAAGTTTTTTTTCACGAAAAGAATCTAATAGGTGTTGATCATAGACATCGGCGAGCTCTTCCAAGAGTCCTTGGAGCTCTTTTTCATCTAAGTCTGGAGTAAGCGCATCAATAATAAAACAATTGTCGCCAAAGGAGCGCAAGTCGATTCCCATCCCCCTAATTTCCTCAAGATGGGGGTCTAATTGCCCCTTCTCATGTGGCGACAGATTGACAGCAACCGGGAAGAGAAGGGCTTGCATTGGAAGAGGTTCCTTATTTAAAAACCGCTCATAACGTATTCTTGCTTGAGCTCCCTCTAAATCAACGAGAATCAATCCCTCCTCACTTGGGAGATCAATCAGCTTCGTTGGATGGATGATAGCATAGCTCTCAAAAATGCCGACAAAGGCAATCTCTTCTTGCACAAAAGAAAAGGTTTCTTCTGCGGGCGGAAGTTCAAAGGTCTCTTGCAGTTTAAGCGGTGTATTAATTTCCCATACCTGCTTGGGCGTTTCCACTTCGCTTGTTCTACTAAACGCTTGGAAAATTCCCTTTCTGATCATCTCTTGCATTTTAAGGGGATCTTTTAACCGGATCTCCCGTTTTTGTGGGTGAACATTGACATCAATCCACTGCGGCGGAAGGGTTACATGAAGAACAAATTGGGGGTGAAGGCGAGGCTCGAGACGGGTACCATACCCGTCATAGATCGCTTTTA
>JAGROK010000156.1 GCA_020440285.1 Chlamydiia bacterium
CCATATTCGTGAGGGCACTTGCCGGAAGAAGTCCACGAAGACAATCGAGAACTTTCGCTCTTAGTGCTGCAGTATAAGCAACCTTTGAGATACTTATCTCCTTAGGAAAAATCTTTTCAATCTGTTCGGTTAAAGGAGGAATCAATTTCCCATAAGTCTCGAACAGGTGGTTGCACGTGTTGAGATAAAGATCACGATATCCTGATGCTAAAAGATTGGGCTCACGGTAGAAAAGATACTCCCCTTCATATTTTTGATCAAAATAGATGTATCGCGTTGATTTTTCTAAAGGGGATCCTCCAATTCGAGCATTCTCAATTGCTTTAGCCGCAATCATCGAGACATTTTCGATCGCAATATGAGTCCCCCCTAGCTCACCAATCGAGTCGTCTCCATAACCATCTAAAATTTTGTCATAAAACCTTTGAGCTTTCTTAATAGCAGCACTTTGACCTTCGTGTTCATTAAATTCTCCTTCTTTTGCTTCCCCAGCAATTGAATTAAACTCGGTCTCTTCATTGAGGATAAACTCTTTCAATAAGAGGGAGCGAAGCCCCAAACTTGAACGAGAATAGCGAGAAATAATGGCCCCTTTAATAACTTCTGGAAGATTCCGTAAACAAAAGATGTGGCTCGACGTGTTTGTGACATATCTTTTTATTCTTCTTAATTCCTCATCGCTAAATTGCTCGTAATCGTTTAGCATGCCATCACTCCAAGGTTGCCACTAACTTTTAGGTAAGAAAAACAGTGTATCTTTTTCTCTTTTTTTTGGTAACCCTTTTGCATTAGCCAAACAATTGTAAATCGGCTAGACTTTGAGAAATGATTACAAAAACAAGCTACCCCCTTTTAAAACGTCCAAGAAGGAATAGAAAGTCCCCCGCTATTCGGTCCCTTGCTTGTGAAACGATTCTGAGCCCTTCCGATCTTGTCGTCCCCTTTTTCATTTTAGAGGGGGAGAAAAGAAAAGAGCCGATCCAATCTATGCCTGGAATTTATCGACTAACGATTGATCTCCTTTTAAAAGAGGGAGAACTTCTTCACGCCCAAGGAATTCCCGCAATTGCCCTTTTCCCGGTCATTGACCCATCGCTGAGAAACCTAGAGGGTAGCGAAGGATGGAATCCAGACTCCTTGGTGATGCGAGCCATTCAAACGATTAAAAGGGAGATCCCAAGCTTATGTGTGATCACTGATGTCGCTCTTGATCCATTCACCTCTCATGGCCATGATGGAATTGTGCAAGAGGGAAAAATTGATAATGATTTAACCCTTGAAGCCCTTGTCAAGCAGGCAACGTGTTACGCGGAAGGGGGATGCGATATCGTTGCTCCAAGTGATATGATGGATGGTCGGGTGCGCGCTATTCGAGAAGTCATTGACAGCGAAGTGGGGATCCTCTCTTATACAGCAAAATATGCCTCTGCCTTTTATGGCCCCTTTAGAACGGCCATTGGAACTCAATTATCTTTTGGGGACAAAAAAACTTACCAAATGGACCCTTCAAATAAAAGGGAAGCGGTAAGAGAAGCCCTTCTAGATGAAGAAGAAGGAGCTGATATGCTTATGGTCAAACCAGCCCTTCCCTACCTTGATGTTTTGGCCGAGATCAAGAAAAACACCTCTCTTCCCGTTGGCGCCTATCATGTTAGCGGTGAATATTCGATGATAATGGCAGCTGCTGAGAAGGGGTTTTTAAATGCAGAGCAAGCTTTATATGAGTCTCTTATCGCCATTAAGCGGGCAGGAGCCGATTTCATTTTCACCTACGCAGCCCCTCAAATCTTGGGTTTACTAAATTAATCGTTTGTGACAACATAAAGTCAGGGACTGGCTTTAATTGACGGAGGGGGAGTCATCATGATTGAAAATGGAAAACAAGTTGCTATCGAATATAGTGTGTTTTCTGACGATAATACACAAATCGATACCAACGTGGGGAAAGATCCCCTCATCTTTATGTTTGGGACGCACCAAATTTTACCTGCTTTGGAAGAAGCACTCAGGGGGCTTGAAGTAGGAGATAGCAGACAAATCGTTCTAGATCCAGAAAAAGCATATGGAGATGTCAATCCCCATGCTTATAAAAAAGTAGATGCAAAACTGATCCCAGAAGACCTTCGCTTTGAAGGAGCTTTATTAGTGGTTTCTGATGAGCAGTTTGGGGAAATGCTTATCCGTGTTGACAGTTTGGATGGAGATCAGGTCATTTTAGACTTTAACCACCCTCTTGCAGGAAAAACGTTGAAGTTTGACTTAAAGGTTCTAGATATTTCCTAGAAAGGAGAGGACTCTCTCTCCTCATGCAACGTGGGATAAAGCCTTTTCCCAGTAGAGGCCCTCGCTCCCGTATCACGGAGCCAAACCGAGAGGGCATAAGGAATTAGAGTGCGACTACTTTTTGTCAGAAAAAAATCAAGGGGAAGGACAAAAGAAATCCCCTTATCCCGATACCGACTTCCATTGACACTATCGTAAGCATTTGTCATCGCATACCAAACGGCAAAGCGAAAACCACTTGGGAAATAACGTCCTAATTCGAAACGAACACCCACATCGCGCGCAAGAAATTTTCCAATTGTTGCCTTAAAGTCGATTTGAAGGGGTTTAATATCATAGTAAAGATCTAAAAAGTACTGAAAACCAATAAAATCAACAAATTCTGGTGTAAATCCGTTAAACTTCCGAATCTTTGTTGTAAATCCAATTCCATGATACTTTCTTTTTAGAACAGCGGCGCCCTCAATCCCAACCGCCCAATTTGAATCTACTGGGTAATACAAAAACTCAGCAGCGACCCCTCCATATGCAGATTCAAAATATCCTCCTGCAACTCGCCCATACCATCCTTTATTGATATAAAAGCCCTTTTGAAGATAAGCCTGCTCCAAAGCAACTGAACCCGTTTGAAAATACCTTACACTATCAGACCGAACGTTAAGGAGTTGCGAAGGATTGAGCTTATCCATATCTCCTATATCAGATATGCTTGATTTGACATTACATGCCCCCTGCACTTTGTAGTAGAGTTGATCAAATAAATATCCTTCAGGTCCAGCGATTGCCCCTGCGCTATACTTGAACTTACCGGTAGCACTCCCAAAAAATGTGAGAAGGCGAGGGCGAACTGTGAATGTCCATATTCTTTTTGTCCGATGATAGAGAAGGGTCCCTTCATAAGAGCTTGGAGAGGAAGAAGGCTGCTCCATAGGAGTTAATGTTTGAAACTCAAAATCTCCGATCACTCCATCCCTAAACCTGAATAGATCAACACTCCGAAAATGGTATTTATGAGTAGGGATTCCGTCAGCTTCAACCACAACACTCACAGAATCAATATTTGAGGGAATTAAACGAGAAAGAATTTGCTCCAAGCGATATTTCAAGTCTCTTTCTTCTCGATAACGAATATTGATTAACTTCATCCACAAAGAGCGCCCTTTGCCTTTATCGGTTGTCAAATAGATCTGATATAAATTGAGTTCCTGAGAAGAAAACGCCTGGACAAGCTCACTCGCAAGCTCCCGCTCGGATCGGAGATAACCCACTGGCTCAGTATTAATAGGAGATCGGTAAAGAGGTGGGTTGTTGACTTTTGGGAAAAAACCTTTGGTATCTCCAAGGTTATAGTTGAGTGAAGCAGAAGCTGCCACCTTTTCCCCTCGAAGAGTGCTTACAGACAGTTGCAGTGTATCAAGGAGGGTTGTTGTAAGTCCCATATTAACATGAGATTTCACTCCCCTTCCATTAGGATGCTCATGGATATGGTGCTTATAATCTGTAGCATCCCACTCAGCTAGCAGAGTTAAGCGATTGATTCCTGGAATACGGCTTTTGCGAAATGGAGTCCACCCAAAACCCCCAAACCATCCTTTAAGCCTTCCCTTTCCCCATCCCAATGTTGCTTCGAAGTTGTAGCTTAGAAATTCTTTTGTCGCCACTACATAAAATGCATGAAATCGCTTAGTTCCATAAAAATCTTCAAACCCAATCGACACTTCAGGAAAGTGGGGAAAACCATCTTCTTTTTTTAGCATGGCAATTTTAGCATTTGCTCCACGATCGGTGAAGTCTCCAAAGCCCATCTCTCCCATAAAAAAATCTGGAACCCCTATATAGGTCGTATAATTCACCCCAAACTCAAGACGGTCCAAAGCTTGAATTGTTGCGGAATAGTTTCGGTAGGGAGGAATGTAAGAAAACCCAATCGCTGCCGTCCCAACTTTATTCATTCGCGCCGAGGGCATTGAAAAATACCCTTCCATTAAATAATGATTATAATGGTAAGGAAGGTGGTCCTCGATTTCCTGGTTGACCTCCTTTACAAGGTTAAGATCTCTAAATAGAAGGGCAAGCTTTTCCTCTGCCACCATATGCCGCTCATGGCCTTGACTTTGGGAAACTCCCAAGTCTTGAGCCATGAGCCATGTAGAAAAGGCCAAGGCAATTAAAAGGATGTGACAGATCCGTTTCAAAATAAAAATTTACTTGAATAGTTTCAACTTAAAAGTCACTTAATTTCGCAATTATCAAAGAAAAAATCAAGATTATACCGCTCGTGGTTCAAAACTTTGTTTTTCCCTGTGTCAGCATCTTGATCTTTAACCCTATCTGCATCGCTCCTATCTCTTGGATAGGAGGCTGCTTCGATAGGATCAAACCTCAAGCGCTGACTTTGGGAAATTCCCAAGTTTTGAACCACGAGCGGTATAA
>JAGROK010000157.1 GCA_020440285.1 Chlamydiia bacterium
ATTATGGAAACAATTAATAGTGAAGCCACTTTAGATTGGAATTCTTTACCTGTTGAAACTAAGTTAGATATATTAGATTATCTTTCTGTTCCTCATCTTTTAAATGCCTCTGAAGCGAATAAAGGATTTAACGAACTCACCCATACATCTCCACTTGTAGAGAGGGTGACCAAGGCTAAGGTTTATAAAGAAACCTTGAGAAAAGTGCTAGATAGCATCACCCCCTCTTCTTTAAGATCTGATCATGAACTTGTCTCAAAGCTGGCAAAAATCGAACCAAAAAAGTTAGAAGAGCTTGCCAAAAAGCATTTTTCTAATGAACCTGCAACCCTTGGGATGATCTATGCTCAAATCGCTGTTGCTCAAAAAGAACATGATCTTGACTTTGCAACTAGAATGCGAAATAGCGCTGCTGGACTTGCAAATCAAACAAAAGATCGCTCTCTTGCCAAGCACCTCGAAGAGGTCGTTGATCCAGCCATCCTCTTAGAGAAAATTAAAGAGAGTCCAGAACAGGCATTGGTTTTTCTTAAGCGGTTACCATCTCTAAAAAAGCAAGCTCAAGTATCCATGGAAGCTGTGCTCACTTTAGCAAAAAGTCATCCAGAAGTTGCAAAAGCTTTAGTTAATTATCAAAAAGAGATCGAAAATAGCATTCCAGGGACCCACTATGAAAAACATGAGCATATCTTCCTCCTTATCATTTCTCTATTAAAAACTAACCCAGAAGAGGCTAGGGCCCTCTTTGATCAAATTCCTCCACATTTTGTCACGGAATTTTTTCAAGAAACAATGGATTTATATAGAACACACGTTGATACCGATCCTGAATATGCAAATTTACTCTTTGAATTTGCTGAGTCGCTGTCAGAAAGATCAAGCGATCCAAACATCCCCTTTATGCTTTCTCAATTAAAGGAACAAGAAGAAGAGCAAGGGGTGGCTGTAGCAACAAAAATGGCCAAAACCGATCCTCAAGGTGCCAAAGATCTCGCCCAAAAACTCCCTGAGTTTGAGAAAAACTGGGCCCTTCGGGAAATCGCCATTATCGAAGCGCAAACAAACCCAGAAGATGCCCTTGCTACTGCAGAAACCATTGGAGATGAACGTGAGAAAGGAATAGCTCTTCTTGACATCGCAGTGATCATTGCAAAAAAAGATCCTAAAAAAGCTGTGGAACTCATTGAGAAAAATACTCCAAACAACTTTCAACGAACAAATTACTATCTAAGACTTTTAGATCAAATTTCTAAGTAACGGGACACAACAAAGTATTGCAAGGATAATCGATATTTCTTACCCTTAGGTAAACCAATAATATCGAGGCTTTATGAAAGTAATACTCTCCCGAATAGACCTGGCAAATCTCATTGGAATGATTCAAAGTGTTGTTTCAAGTAAACCCGCTATTCCTATCCTTGCCAATGTCCTTATTGAAGCTCATGGCAATGCTTTAACGATAAGAGCAACTGATTTAACGGTGAGTATAGAAGCGCAAATGGAGGCAAACGTCGTAGAAGAAGGGGGGATAACTCTCCCTGCCCGCCGTTTTTTCCAACTGGTGCGAGAGCTTACAACGCCAGAAATTGAGCTGACAGCCTCTGTAGATGAGATCGCTTATGTCCAAGCAGGAACCTCTCAGTTTCGCCTTAATGGGATCAACAGCAGCGAGTTCCCCTCTTTCCCAGATATGTCCCAAGGAAATCACTTTACAATTTCTTCTGACACCTTCAAAGAAATGCTCTCAAAATCAGTTTTTGCCGCTGCAAAAGAAGATAGCCGCCATGTCCTTAATGGGGTTCTTATGTCGATTGAAAATGGCCATGCCATATTCATTGGAACCGATGGAAAGCGCCTTGCAAAGATTAGCACCCCCATTGAAATTAACCCTGAGCACAACAGTCACTACTTAATCCCCCTTAAAGCTGTCGAAGAGATTATAAAGTCGATTGATGGAGAAGAGGTGATCAAGGTTAGCTTGATGGAGGATAAGATAGGGATCGAATCAGGATCTACATTGATGATCACCAAGCTTCTTTCAGGAGAGTATCCAGATGTTGAGCGGGTCATCCCGAAAGAGAGCGCTCAAAAACTCACCTTGCATCGAGAAGAGCTGATGACCCTTTTGAAGCAAGTGGCCCTGTTTACAACCGATAAGAGCCATTCAGTGCAATTTACCCTCTCTCCTGGTGAGCTTACCTTGACTGCTAATGCGAGCGATATCGGTGATGGAAAAGTTTCTATGCCTGTTGATTATTCAGGAGAGACTTTTGAGATCGCCTTTAATCCTTTTTTCTTCCACGATGTTTTGCGTCACTGCAGGGATGAAACGGTCAGTTTTGCCATCACAACTCCCCACAATCCTGGCCTTATTACCGATTCGACAACAGCCCATTTTGTCATCATGCCGATGAGAATCGCAGCTGCCGTCTAATGCAAATTCAAGGGCTTATCCTACGTAATTTTAGGAATTTTGAAGGGAAAGAGGTCCCTCTCAACCCCGCCTTTAACTTGATCCAGGGAAAAAATGGAGTGGGGAAAACCACCATTTTAGAAGCCCTTTACCTACTCAGCACCGGCCGCTCGTTTTTAACAACTCACCTAACCGATCTGATTCAAAAAGGGAAGGAGCACTTTTATGTGGAAGCCCATTTTATTCGAGATGGGGTTGAACAAACACTGGGGGTAGGGTTTGATGGAACGGAGCGGCGCATCCATTACAATTCAACGCAGTTTCATAGTTTTTCACACCTCCTCGGGATTCTCCCTTCCGTCTTATTTGCTCCTAGAGATAGTGCTTTAATTACGGGATCTCCACAAGAGAGACGCCGTTTTCTCAATATTCAGCTCGCCCAAACCGATCCCCTTTATGTCCACCACCTGATGAGGTACCATAAAGCGATGAAACACCGAAATGCCCTTTTAAAAACAAAATCTGAAGGAGGGATTGAGAGCTGGGAACATATGATGGCTGAGTCTGCCCGCTATTTAATGATGAAAAGGGAAGGATTAATCAGTGCCCTTTGCCATAAAGTGCACCTCTATGCCCAAATCCTTTCAAAAAAAGAGGATTCCTTTAGCCTCCAATATGAACCTTCCATCTCCCTAGAAAAAATAGAGCACATTGAAACCTCACTTAAAAAGCAGCGCCCCAAAGAGCTCATCATCGGAAACACACTGATCGGCCCCCATCGAGACGATTTCCATATTTTCTATAATAGGCACGAAGCAAAAACATTTGCCAGCGAAGGGCAAAAGCGGACCTGCACAGCGGCACTTAAAATGGCAGAATGGGACGTTCTGAAAGAGCAAACGAAAATCGCTCCCCTCTTTTCCATCGATGATTTTGGAGTTCACTTAGACCCAGTTCGAACAGAGGTTCTCATGGAAAATCTCTCTTCGTTTGGTCAGGTTCTTTTGACTTCTCCCGAAGTTAACAGCATGGGAACGCTTCATATTGAAACTGAGCAAAAAATTGGGATAGGCTTATGACGTTTATTGGAATTGATCACATCGTAATTACGGTTATACCGGTCATGTTTCAAAACTTGGGAATTTCCCAAAGTCAGCGCTTGAGGTTTGATCCTATCGAAGCAGCCTCCTATCCAAGAGATAGGAGCGATGCAGATAGGGTTAAAGATCAAGATGCTGACACAG
>JAGROK010000158.1 GCA_020440285.1 Chlamydiia bacterium
CATTTATAGAGCAAGGGGATTTTTCTGGAAATCGTCGAAGTGACTTCATCCTATGTGGAGCAAGTGTAGATGGTGAAGTCTCTGTTTCTGGAAGCGTAGATACAGAAGGAAATAAAAGTGCAGAAGTCGAGATAGAGATGAGCAGTAAAGATGGGACTGTCTCTGGCTCAGTAAGTGGAAGTATGAGCCAAGATGGTAGTGGGCATACAGAAGGAAAAGTTGAAGGAGAAGTAATTATCCGGTTTTAAATGAATCAGAAATTAAAAGAGCTCTTCTTTAAATCTTCTATTGTGTTAATTTCTCTGGCATTTGTTTGCTTGCTACTTTTCCTTTGTAAGGATGAGCATTTTTATGTATCTGTGCCATTGAAGTTTAAAAGTAGTGACCTCCCTTGTGTTGATGTGGGTATTGAAGGGAAGAGTTATCCACTGGTGGTTGATTTGGGGTCGCGCTTGGAAATGGTTGTTTTTTCTGAAGTATTGGGGCCACTGCCTAAGAAACCTTATGGAACTGAAAAGTGGAAAAATTTTAGAGGAACAGACTATGAGTATCCCACTTATCTTTTACCTAAAGTAGAGGTAGGGTCGTTTCTTTTTAAGAAGGCAATTGTTGCCGAGTTTCCAACGGAAAGAGATAAAGAGCATGTCATTTGGTCAGACGCAACACAAGAGAAAAAATCTTCTGATGAAATAGTAGGATATCTAGGAAGGGGGCTTTTGAAAAAAGTCAACTTGCTCCTAGATGTGAAGCGTTCTAAGTTGGTGATGACAAATAGCCCAACAAAGCTTAAAAGTGATGGTTATGATCTTGCAGCTTTTGAAAAAGTTCCGTTTGATCTCGCCTATAAGGGGATGGTAATAGAGGCTGATACAGATTTGGGGAAGGTGAGGCTTTTACTTGATACTGGGTGCACGTGGACAATGCTTCACGAGTATCTCTACCCTAAGGATCTTGAAAAGAAGATCAGTCGTTATGGGTTTCCAATGTTTACTTCCTCCCAATTTAAGATGAATGGAATTGATTTTGGGGATCAGATGTTCTACTTTATTGACATTACGAAAGAGCTCAGTGAGTTCGATGGTTTTTTGGGGATGGATTTTATCAAAAACCATGTGATGTATATCGATTTTGCAAAAAAACTCCTCTATATCCAGAAATAAGAAAAAGGCTTTTGTGTGAGCCATTCTTGTCGAAAAAGGGGGAACATGCGATAAGGGGGCTGTCTTAAAAAATGTCCTCGGCGTGATTTGAACACGCGGCCTGCTGCTTAGGAGGCAACCGCTCTATCCGGCTGAGCTACGAGGACCTAAGGTTAAAGCTTGAGTGCATGTGAATGCACTCAAGGGCGCAAGTATAATAGATAAGGGTGATAAGCTCAAGAACTCGGAGGTTTTCGTGTCAGAAGGTGCAGACATTGGCTTAATTGGTCTAGCGGTCATGGGACAGAATTTAGTTTTAAATATGAATGATCATGGCTATAAAGTGGCTGTTTTTAATCGAACAACTTCTAAGGTGGATGCATTTTTAGAGGGACCTGCTAAGGGGACTGAGGTTGTTGGGACCCACTCGCTCAAAGAGCTCGTAGGAGCCCTGAAGCGTCCTCGCAAGATCATGATGATGATTCGAGCTGGTTCTTCTGTCGATGAGATGATTGATGAGCTTGTCCCTTTTCTTGAAAAGGGAGACATCATTATCGATGGGGGGAATAGTCATTTTCCAGATAGTGAGAGAAGGTTTAAAGATCTCAAGGAAAAAGGGATCCTTTTTATGGGGACGGGAATTTCTGGAGGAGAAGAGGGAGCACGTCATGGCCCTTCAATCATGCCGGGGGGAAATCCCGATGCATGGTCAGAGGTGAAACCGATTTTCCAGGCGATTGCTGCAAAATCTGAAGATGGTGAGCCTTGTTGTGACTGGGTAGGTGAGGGAGGAGCCGGTCATTATGTGAAGATGGTTCATAATGGGATTGAATATGGAGATATGCAAATTATCTGCGAGGCATATGAGCTCCTTTCTGCAAAACTTGGCTTGAATGTAGATGAACTTGCAAAGGTTTTTGGTGAGTGGAATAAAGGGGAACTAAATAGCTATTTGATTGAAATTACAAGTCAAATTTTTGCCTATAAAGAGAAAGATGGAACCCCTCTTGTTGAAAAGATTCTTGACGTGGCAGGTCAAAAAGGGACAGGTAAATGGACGGGGATTAGCGCCCTTGATATGGGGATGCCTTTAACGCTCATTGGGGAGGCAGTTTTTGCCCGATGCTTATCAGCTCTAAAGGATCAAAGGGTGGAGATGAGTAAGCACTTTCAAGGACCTGATAAAGCATTTAGCGGCGATAAAAATCAAATGATTGAGGATATTAAGCAAGCTCTTTATGCCTCTAAGATTATCAGTTATGTCCAGGGCTTTATGTTAATGCGGGCTGCAGCTGGTGAATTTCAATGGAACCTAAACTATGGGTTGATTGCTCTGATGTGGCGAGGGGGATGCATTATCCGGAGTCGATTCCTTGGAGAGATTAAAAAAGCATTCGATAAAAACAAAAATCTTGAGAGCCTCCTTCTCGACGATTTCTTTAAAGGGGAGATTCTTAAAGCAGAAGATGGATGGCGCCGAGTTGTCTCTCATGCTGCAGAATTTGGGGTTCCTGCCCCATGCTTTAGCACGTCGCTCTCTTTCTTTGATGGATATCGCTCTAGCCGTCTTCCTGCAAATCTTCTGCAGGCTCAGCGGGACTTTTTTGGGGCGCACACTTATGAGCGAGTGGATAAGCCTCGCGGCCAGTTCTTCCATACCAATTGGACGGGGACTGGAGGAGATGTAAGCTCTTCAACCTATAATGCTTAATCCGAATCACGTTAGTGAGAAAGCTCATCGTAGATGAGGAAGAACTCGGGCTGCAGCTTTTCTACTTGGTGGCTAGCGGATTCAAAGTCGCTACGGTCATGGGAGCGCGCAAACCTTTCCACTTGCTCATAAATTTGATCATAAATTTGATGCATGTGGTCTACCTTTTCTTCTTCCCCGTTAGAAAGGTCCATATCATCCACTTTTTGAAGCTCTTGCTCTAGCTCTTGAAGGGTTTCATTTAGCTTCTCCAACCCATTGTCATAACAGATCTCGTTGTAGTTCAGGGTAAAAGAGGGTTGAAGGGCTTCAAGTTCCCGGCAGATGTTATTGAAATCTCCATGGCTTTCTGTTTTTGCATAGATCTCAACCATCCCCTCTAACTTCTTGTAAATCCGCTTCATACACTTTGCAAGCTTCTTTTTTCCCCTTGAAAGATTCATTTCATCGATTTCATCGAGCTCATTTTTCATTTTTTGTAGCTCTTGATTAATCATATTCAAAGCTTTTTGGTAGTCAATATCTTGGAACATTTTTTCCCCCTCTACTTCTATTGTATCATGGGAAAAAGTTTTTAGCTATGGGATCATTCCTCTGCTCTAAGGACTTCCATGAATGCAGATTGGGGAATGGTCACTTTTCCAATTTCTTTCATCCGCTTTTTCCCCTTTTTTTGTTTTTCCCATAGCTTCCTTTTCCGTGTAATGTCTCCTCCATAACATTTTGCGGTGACATTTTTTGAAAGGGCAGACAGGGTTTCGCGCGCAATGATTTTTCCACCAATTGCGGCTTGAATCGGAACCTTAAATTGTTGTCTAGGAATGACATCTTTAAGTTTTTTACAGATGGCTCGCCCTTTTGCTTCGGCTTTAGTGGTATGGACAAGGCAAGAAAATGCATCGACCACTTCGTCGTTGACCTTAATCTCGAGCTTGATGATGGAGCCGATGTCATAATTTTTAAACTCGTAGTCAAAAGAGCCATATCCTCGAGTCACTGACTTGAGTTTGTCGTTGAAATCGGTGATGATTTCATTCATGGGGAAGCGGAAAGTGAGGAGTAGGCGGTTTCCTCCCATCGATTCGGTCTTGTCTAAGATTCCTCTCTTCTCTGTTCCAAGGGCCATGATGGGTCCTAGGTAATCAGAAGGGGTCATGATGTGGGAGACTACCCAAGGCTCTTCTACGTATTCGATGGTTGCGGGATCGGGGTAGTGAGCTGGGTTATCGATCTTTTTTTCCTCTCCATTTGAGAGGGTCACTTTGTAGACAACACTCGGGGCTGTTGTGATGATATCGAGGTCAAACTCTCTTTGCAATCGCTCAAAGGTAATTTCTAAATGGAGAAGGCCAAGGAATCCGCAACGGAATCCGAAGCCAAGGGCTAAGCTACTCTCTTGTTCGACGTGGAGAGCAGAGTCGTTGAGTTGCAACTTAACAAGGGCGTCGCGAACATTTTCAAACTCGGAGGTGTCGATGGGGTAGATCCCAGCATATACAACGGGTTTAATCAGTTTGAATCCGGGAAGGGGTTTTTGGGCTCCTCCTCGAAATGTTGTAATGGTATCTCCAATTTTGACATCAGATGTTTTTTTAATGTTTGCAACGACATAGCCCACCTCTCCTGGTCGAAGGATTTCTACCCGTTTTTCATTGGGAGAGAAAACGCCAACTTCGAGAACTTCAAAGCTTTTATCCGTTGCCATCATCTTAATTTGTGTTCCTTTCTTGATTTCCCCGCTCATAATGCGGGCATAAATCATGACTCCTCGGTAAGGGTCATAATGAGAGTCGAAAACAAGGGCCCGAAGAAGGTCATCTTCTGGGGCTTTGGGAGGGGGAGTATGGGTAATGATCTGCTCTAAAATTGCATCAATTCCTTGTCCTGTTTTTGCAGAGCATAAAATGGCATCTTGAGCATCGAGACCGATGATCTCTTCGATTTGTGATTTTGCCTCTTCAGGATTAGCAGCTGGAAGGTCAATCTTGTTTAAAACGGGGAGGATTTCAAGGTCTCGATCGATGGCTAGGTGAACATTTGCCAGCGTTTGAGCTTGCACTCCTTGGGCTGCATCGACGATGAGAAGGGCTCCTTCGCACGCTGATAGTGAGCGGGAAACCTCATAGGAAAAGTCAACGTGTCCAGGGGTATCAATAAAGTTAAATTGGTAGGTGTGACCATCTTTGGCTGTGTAATACATGGTGACAGGATGCGCTTTAATCGTAATGCCTCGCTCTCTTTCAAGCTCCATGTCAGCGAGAAGTTGCTCTTGCATTTCCCGTTCAGGAACTGTTCCAGTCACCTGTAGCAAACGATCAGAAATTGTCGATTTCCCATGGTCGATATGGGCAATGATCGA
>JAGROK010000159.1 GCA_020440285.1 Chlamydiia bacterium
CCACAGCGTTGGAAGGTAGAACGGGCTTTTGCCTGGCTAAAAAGACGTTGTCGACGCTTATTAATGCGATGGGAGCGCTTAGTCGTGATATGGAGTGGGCTGGCTGTATTGGGAGTGATTTATACGAATGGATATTTACCTTAACGGAAAATCACTTAGGGAAAAGGTGTTTCAGTCTTATGTTAACAAAGAGAATGATCCTTTGTTAACAGAGATAACTTCATTGAAAAAAGATATAGAGAATCTACCCAAAGTTTTACAAGGTGATTTTAAGAACTTTATAGAAGGCAAAGATTTCGATACCCTATCCGATACTGGCCATGAATTAAGTCAATGGCTTAGTGATAAGGGTTACAAGAAAGGCAATGATAAGACAGAGTTTGTACAGAATTATTTTAGAGAGCTTAAAGACAAACTTACTCCATATATGAAGGAGATACCAGATCACAAAGAGACGCTTGCTATGCTTGAGGCACTTGGTGTAGAGATATTGGATTTATCAAGATCTGAAAATTATCAGCAGTATACGGAGAAATGTTTTAAAGCTGAGAAAGAAATAGCGGAATTAGATCGCGCGCAGGGGACACCAGAAACAGCGACCAAAGAAAGTGAAAGGCGTCTTGGAGACCTTCGGATATTTATCCAAGCAAGAAACATAATCAGTAATAAGATAGATGGATTGGTAGAAAAAGAGATCCTTCCCAAGCTTTATGATCATTTAGTTGAGAAATATCAAAATCCTGTTCGAGCTTTAGAGGTCATTAATTTTCTTAGGCAGGCATTTCCAACACACATACAAAATAATGGAATTCAAAAACCAAGTGAAACTCAAGGATTAAGCTCGATATTCATAACTAAAATGTCAGAAAACAGCATGCCAGGCGTCGTTAAAACTGATGATAAACCCGAACGTTTTTACCTGGATACTGAGAAGAATACGTTAACTGTAAAATCTGTCGTATATTTTGGAACTCCAGGTTGTACCGAAGAAAATCCCTTTATTGAAGGAGGGGCTTTAAAAAATAAGCTTGTTGTTAACTTGGCTGATATGACAGCGGAGCAGAAAGACAAGTTATCGATTACTGATTCGGACAGCGCGTATAAGGAAGTCATGACGGAATCTGTTAAAGATTTCTGGAAGGCAGCTAATCCTTAGTCTATCGAAAGTGGATCTCTTGCAAGTCAAAAATAAGGTTTTGGAGGCCGTCCACATTTCAACCAGAATAAATCACTAAGTCATTGAATGTGAATTCAATGGCTTTCTTTTTTTCTAATTGAAAGCATAAATATCTTATATTTAATGGTTTGCAAGTTAGTTATTTAATTATATTATTCGATGTGTTATAATTAACATGAAAATGGTTAATAACGAATAGTTTAAATAAATCTCTTCAATTTGGGTAGGGTATAAACAAAATGGAACGGTTACCAGTTCTCAGATCGGTTTTTCGGGGCGCTGACTATCTGACTGGAAGTCAGGGAGATAGTGTTTCACTGGTCAGAGAAAAGGAAGCGGCGGTAGCTCAAGATCTTTCGAAGGCCCACTCAAAGCATTGGCGGGCCGTTGTCCCTAATAAGGGGGATGGGAACGAGTTGATCTTCTGGAAAATCATTGGAAGTGTCGCGACGATTGGCATTCTCCTTGTCGTTATGGCTATTTGGGACCGGATCGAGTTTGGCCCCACCCCGAAGATAGATGATGTTTTAAAGGGGCGAGAGATCGCTAAGATAGAGCCTTCTGAGTTTCAAACATATCAAGAAAGTGAGATTGATTTACTTGCCGGTCATATCGAGCAGGCGAGAGAATCATTTGGTGAGATTGAGCAGGACGTTATTTTAGATGGACACTCTCTTAAAGAGCTCTCTTTTGACTCTTTGAAAGAGAAGGGGGTTGTCGTTCGTTTGGAAGATTTTATTCCCTTACTGAAGGAGTATAGTACCCTTCCCTGGTTTTTAAAGGAGCATGTTGAAGCTCTCGGCAAGGGGACTTTTCGGTTAGAGGATTTATCGGAAGGGGAGCGAAAAGCTCTTAAAGAATGGGTAGGAGATCAAACTGAAGAAGAGATTCCTGCTTTTTTGCAGAGTTATGTTCAAGGGGTTTATGAGAGTTTTTGCAACTGTTTAGATGGGTATTTGGATTTAGAATCTTATCAGGATTATAAGGAGCTTAGAGAGGTTCCGGATAGCACTCTATTGACGTTTAGAGATTCTGATGAAACGCATGCTGCTAAAAGGATTTTGGACCGTTTGATTGCAAGAGAGGCTTCTTCTGTCCTTTATAGCCGCTTAGTTGAGCGTTATCATAGCCCTGCTCGCGCTTTAGAGGCGATGAGTCTTCTTTATATGGATCTTCCCCAGAAAATACTCGCAGATAATAAAGAGCGTTATGTTCAAGGAAAGCTTGAGGATGAAGAGGGGCTTGGACCTCAAGGGGCGTTTGAAGGGGCTTTTAGTCGGATAAAAAGTGAAGGGGTTCACTCGTTAATGCTTGCTTACCAAACAGAGAAAGGCGCTCCTGATGATAATGTTCGGAAAGGGTTAGAAAAGCTTCTTGCGATGGGCTCTTATCAAGAGGTTATTCAAGCTACGGAAGGGGTTCAAAATCAGGCAATTAGGGCAGGAGAAACTGAGAGACAATTGATACAATATGGTGAAGATGACTTTCACGAGATGGACTCAAGCGAAATCGCATTATTTGATAGTTGGGAAGGGGCAAAGGGATCACTTCAGGAGAATGAAGGGTTAATTGAGGCCTATAGACTTTTACATGAGCAAATGGACCTAATTGATCCTTTTGTGCGAGGAAAAACGGAAATAGACCTCCATCCGAAGGCTTCAGCGACCTACTTTTTCGATACGAAAAAAGGGGAGATGACGTTGAAGGTGGGGACGACTCTAACCTCTACTGGAAAAGAGGTGACGGCATTAGGTCAAAAGTATACGATCGGCAAAAGACATTATGCCACAATTGTGACAGGGCTTGCTGTTGATCTTCAAACGCGCGGGTTGAAGCAAACCGATCGGTTGCTTCTCCATCGAGAGATTCTTCCTCTTATCGAGCGTCCAATTGCAAAAGAGCCAGAGGCTTTTGAAGAGTGGGAAAGGGAGAGAACCTCTCAGATTCATAGGCTTGAAAAAGCTTGGAGCAGTGTCCGCTAATCGTCATCCTGAAGGGGGATGGGCCTATTCCAGCTTGGCTTCTTAAAGAGCAAGATGATAAAAGGGGCGGCGCAGAAGATGATCATTCCAAAGACAAGAAATAGGACGTAAAAAAGGGGGCTTCCTGTCTCGAGTTGCTCGGGAGGGAAAAACCCAATGGTGATTGCAGCAAGAGCGGTTAAAAAACCAAGTCCTGCAACGATCCACATTCCCACGTTTCCAAATGGAATTTTATAAGCGCGAGGAACATCTGGTTTTTTGTAGCGGAGAGCGATTCCAGCGGCAAACATAATCACATACATCAGAAGGTAGAGTTGCGAGGTGAGGGCGAGGAGAATCCAAAAGGAGCTGTTAACGTTAGGCATGAGGAGGAAGACGGTGGCCATTACAGAAACGATGGTCCCTTGAAAGATGAGCATCCCGATGGGGACATTGCGTTTGTTTACTTTGTGAAGGATAGGAGGAAAATCTCCGTCTTGCGCCGCTGCGAGAAGCCCTTTTACAGGGCCTACTGTCCAGGTGCTCATCCCTCCAAAGGCTCCCAAAGCGATTAAAAAAGCGATAATGGGGACGGCCCACTCTAAGTGGTATGAGCGGAGGAAAAAGGCAATCGCTTCCATCCCTCCTGAAACAAGGCTGATCTTACTTTCAGGAATAACGATGGCAATGGCAAGGGTTCCAAGGATCGATAAGGCGATGATAATTGCTCCAGAAAGGAAAATGGCGCGAGGGTAATTTTTCTGGGGGTTTTTGACATCTTTTGCGTGGACAGCAGACATCTCCATCCCTGCAAATCCAAGGAGGACCCCTGCTAAGAGGGCAAGCTGCTGAGGGCTTGAGAGATCTGGGAGAAAGGTATTCCAATTAAAAACGATATGGGAAGGCTTTCCCATGGCAAGCCAGATGCCCCCCAGGGCAATAATGATGACGCCAGGAATGATCGTTCCGAAGATAACGCCAAGTGTGCTGATCCATCCAGAGATTCTCATTCCTAAAAGGTTTAAAAAAATATTTCCCCAAAAGGCGCCAAAAATGACGCAGAACATATAGAGAGTGCTATCTGCAAGCTCAGGTTTAAAGGTGAAGGCAATCGTCCCTGCAATAAAGGAGAGGATCGTTGGGTACCATATGACATTTTCAATCCAGAGGAGCCATCCAGCAAGAAAGCCAAAGCGATGGCCAAAAGCCTCTTTTACCCATAGATAAACCCCTCCTCGCTTTGGCCAACCTGTCGCAAGTTCTGCAGAAACCAAGGAGACGGGGATAAAAAAGAGGAGGATGGAAACAATAAAATAAAAAAGAGAGGAAAATCCGTAGACAGCTGTTAG
>JAGROK010000160.1 GCA_020440285.1 Chlamydiia bacterium
AAGATTTTCATTAAAAATGAAGCGCGGAGAGCGAAGCTGGCTTCATGTAAGCCAGCAAGATCGAGCGTAAAATTTTCGGTGGAAAGATCTGGATGAATTGTTACTATTTTAAACTACTTTAGCTATATATATCGATTGTATTTCAACAGCTGGGAAATTCTTAAGTTTTGAATCATAAACGGTATAGTCTAGCATATTGTAGCAGCAGCGCGCATTTTCATGACGAGTGAGACGATCGTCTTGGTAGCGTAGCGCACCTCTTCTGGGGTATTGAAACGGGAGAAGGAAAAACGGATCGAGGAGGAGACTCTTTCACGGCTGTAGCCCATGTTTGAGAGAACATGGGAAGCTTTAAGGGCTCCCGAGGTGCAAGCGGAGGCATAAGAGGCGGCAATCCCTTCCATATCGAGAGCAATAAGGAGCGATTCCCCATCAACTCCAGGGAAATAGATGTTTGAAGTGTTTGAAAGTCGAGGACCTTCTCCGTTGATTTCGATATCAGGGAGAGCTGCAGCTAATTCAGATTCAAAAAGTGTTCTAAGGGACTGTAGAACTTTTTGATTATTTTTTTCATCGATGAGAGAAAGTGCTTGGGTCATTCCAACAATTCCAGGAAGGTTTTCCGTTCCACTCCGAAGTTTTTTTTCCTGCCCCCCGCCGGTCATGATGGGCTTAAGTTTTAGTGAGGGGTGGAGATAAATGAATCCCACCCCTTTAGGTCCATGAAACTTATGCGCTGAAAAGGCTATCCCACACACTCCATCGGGAATGGTCAAAGGTTCTTTTCCAATAAGGGCAACACCATCAATAATAAGAGGGATCCCGGCAGATTTTGCAATGGCTCCCATTTTTTCAAGGTCAGTTTTTACCCCAGTTTCACCGTTTGCTGCAGATAGGACAATCAGCTTTGTTTGGGGGCAAAGGGCCTTTTGAAGAGCTTCAGGAGAAGGAGCCCCATAGGGATCAGATGGAAGGAGGGTGAGTTTTGCTCCACACCCTTCGAGATCTTTTAACGTGTATAATATAGAAGCGTGATCGATAGAAGATCCAATAATATGGGCATGAGGGGTTTGGAAGGCTCCGCGGATAAGGAGGTTGATCCCTTCGGTCCCACCTGAGGTGAAAAAGATATGGTTTGGTTTTACCCCAAGGAACTTCCCTATTTGTTCCCGGCACTTGGAAAGGACCTTTTTCCCTTTTTGTCCAAAGGAGTGGATGCTTGAGGGGTTTCGAGGAGGAGCAGAAAGCTCTTCAATCATCGCTTCTAAAGCTTTTGGATCTATTTGAGTCGTTGCGTTATTGTCTAGATAAACTCTCATCTTCAGTTTTAACCATAACCACAGTGACGTTGTCGATCCCCCCTTGCTCTTTGGCTCTTTCTACAAGGTGGGTTGTGGCTTTTTTGATATCTTTTACCTTCATTAACGTTTCAGCGATTTCGTCGTCTGAGACCTGATCGGTCAGACCATCGCTGCACATTAAGTATATATCATGAGGGATTACAGGGGCAACATGGATCTCGGCTTCAACTTCCATATGGGCTCCAATCGCTCGGGTTAAAATATTTTTATAGGGGAGTTTTTGTGATTTTGAATGATCGAGGGTGAGTTGCTCTAGTTTTTTTTCCCGAAAGCGGTAGATGCGACTATCACCCACATG
>JAGROK010000161.1 GCA_020440285.1 Chlamydiia bacterium
CTGCAATTTTTAGTTGTGCAAAACAAAAAATTTACAGAATTAGCTTCCCAAGCTCAAGAAAAACCGTATCCGTGGCTATTTACGCAACAAAGCCTTAGGGTCAATGAAAATGAAAATAAAAATTACCAACTCATGCAAAATGCGTTAAAAGACAATCCCACTTATCTTGCATCAAAAGAGCAAATAAAAGCTCTTGGTCAAGAAATTGCTCAAAATGAAAAGAACTACGCTGCTATTTCACACTATTTGCAAAATGCAACTGATCCTGACGAGAGAAAATCTTTAACGACAGAGCAATACCTCCTAATGGAAAAACAAATCACCCTTCGACAAACATATGAAGGAGTTGTAGCCGACATCGCATTGGAAAAAGCTAGAGTGGCAAACCACCTAGGAATGAGCCGGACTCCGAGATACCATGCAATGTCTGATGATCTGAAGCAAAGTATAGAGGTCTACCAATCTGTTGCAGATCGGGTTTTTGAATATGCTGCTGAGAATAGGGACTATACCATTGGTGAAATAACGACTCTTTCTCTCCCTCTATTTCTTTCCGACGTTGAGCAAAGCAATATAAGAAGCTTTCTCAGCTTCAGAGGGTATTATACCGATCATGATTCATTCAAACATTAATATAAAATCTCTTAACTTTTAAAATAAAGATTATAATTAAGTTTTATTGGTAATTGTGATATAATATTGCAAAATAAAACATAAAAAGAGATTAATATGACAGAATTAACTCCTTTAAATCCATCTAATCGTCCACTAACTGGGCCTTCCCTCCCAAGCTTTTGGGAGCGTCTTTTGATTAAAATTAAATTTTTATTTACAAACACCTCCTCTATGAGCCAGATAAGTGAAGTCTTTTCACGCCCCCATAACTATGAGCACTACATCAACCCTAGAGGGATTAAAGCAAATGAAATTGAAAATGAGAATTACAAACTTTTTAAAGAAACGTTAGTCACTAACCCTACCTATATTAATCTACAGAGGCAAATCAAAGACCTTCATGAACAGATCACTCAGAATGAAAAGGCTTGGGATGCTATTTTAGGTCATTTGCAAAAAACGACTGATCCTACTGAGCGAAGAAAGTTGTTTAACGATCAAAATTTTTTAATGGGAAAACGGGTCGATCTTCAGCAACATTCTGAAAGAGTCACAAATGAGATTACACGTGTAAAAGCTCAAGTAGCAGCCCAGCTAAGCATGAGCCGAATCCCTAGACAATCCGAAATATCTAATAAAGAAAGGGAAAGTATAGAGGTCTATCGATCTGTTGCAGATCAAGTTTTTGATTATGCAAATCAGAATGCAGGCTACACCATCGGTGAAGTCACAGCTCTTTCTCTCCCTCTATTCCTTTCTGATGTAGAGGAAGATAATATTAGAAGCTTTCTTAGCGTCAAACGAGAGCAATCCCTTATTAACAACTAGTTTGATTAAAAATCCTTAATTAAATAAATAAGGATATAAAAGTCAAAATGGTTTTTTTTGATGCTTCGTGCATTTGCTTTATTTATTCTCCTAATCTTGCAGGGATGTGATGTTAGAGGAGCCAACGATCCCTATGGAAGAGCTCCCCAATCCCCCGATTCAATCTGGTCTCCTACTGCAAAAGCCCTAAGGCATCTCACTGATATTGATCAATTAAAAAAAGAGAGTGAAGACTATCATGTTTTTTCTAAAGAAGCCCCAATCACACTCGCAGAGATCATTGATATTGCACTTGCACGTAATCCTGATACAAAGCATAGTTGGGCAACAGCGCGGATAAGTGCTGCAGAGTACGGGCAGTCTCTTAAAAATTACTTTATCCAAGCCGATGGAACAGGAAACTATACACGAAAGAGGTATGGAGCATTTGTGGCAGGAATCCAATCAATCGTGCATGAGACCGTTTGTAGCGGAGAGCTTGAGCTCTCTTATACTATCCTTGACTTTGGGCAAACCCGAATGACAAGTGAAGCGGCCCTTCAATCCCTTTACAATGCTGACTGGTCTCACAACAGCGTGATCCAACAAACCATCCAACGGGTGATGACTGACTACTACTATTACCTTTACCAAAAACAACTTCTTTTTTCGAGTGAGCAAGATGTGGTGAATGCGAAGGTTTCTTTTGATGCAACAGAGGAGAAATTTAAGCAGGGACTTGCCGATATCTCCGATATTGTCCAGGCGCGTACGCAGTACTTATCTGCAAAACTAGATGTAGTGAGTCAAAAGAAAAAACTCCACACCTCTTATACAAAGCTTATTACCGATATGGGACTCTCCTCAGACGAGATCATCTATTTTCAAGACTATCCAGAGGAAATCTCTATTTTTGAACTTGAAACACTTGATAAGCTAATCCTTAAAGCCAATGAGAACCGCCCGGACCTTTATGCAGCAGAGGCAAGGGTGAAATCGAGTCTTGCAAGCTATAAAGCGGCTCGTCTTGAAAAATTACCCATCGTCAAGGGAGAATTTGACATCGGTCGGACCTATTATGGAAAAGGTCTTAATGACACCTACGATTTCACCGCGCAAGTCAATCTCACCTTTCCCCTTTTCCAAGGATTTTTCATTGAAAATACCATAAAAAAAGCAAAGGCAACCTTAGAAAAATCTGAAGCGGCTCTAAGTGAGGTCCGTCTCGCGGTGATACAAGAGGTTGCGAATTATCGAAGCGATGTGGGATATGCAAAAGAATCGATCGAATATGCCAAGGCCTATCTCGAATCAGCTGAGGAAGACTTTAAAGTAAGCCTTAAAAAATATCAGGTTGGAACAGGAAACATCGTTGATTTGATCAATGCGCAAACAGCAGTCGCTGATGCACGTTCAAAACTTGCTGATGCACAAAACAGCTACTATACCTCCATTGCAAATCTTGCCTATGCAACAGGCATTTTATTTGGCCCCACAACAGAAAAGGAAAAACCCTATGAAAAGCTTTTTTACTAGCTCCATTTTGATCTTCCTTTTAGTCTCCTGCTCGAAGAAAGAGTCTCCAAAGGAAAGTAAGGCAATCCCTGTCCAAGCCGCAAAAGCAATTGAAAAAAATGTCCCCAAATATATCGCAACGGTGGGGCATATGAAAGCCTATGAAATCGTCAATGTGATGGCTCAAGTCGATGGCTACTTGATGAAAACCTACTTTGCCGATGGCGCCGATGTAAAAAAAGGGGATCTCCTTTATCTCATCGATCAACGTCCCTATGCTGCTGCCCTTGAAAAAGCTGAAGGAGCCCTTGAAAAAAGCATCGCCAACCTTGGATTTGCTGAGCGAACAGCAGAGAGAAACTATCAACTTGTTAAAGATGAATACATCTCACAAAATGATTACGACAACCTAGTAACCAATGTCTTAGCAGGAGATGCCACAGTCAAAGAAAATCAAGCCGCTGTTGAGACAGCTAAAATCAACCTAGGATATACAAAAATCTACGCCCCTATGGATGCCCGCGCAGGTGAAAGCCTTGTCGATGATGGAAATCTGATCTTGGAAAATCAAGAAACTCCCCTTGTCACCCTCAATCAAATCGCCCCAATCTATTCAGTCTTTTACATCAATGAAAAAGATCTTCCTACCGTGCAGAGGTATCAAGAGGAAAACCACGATCTCACCGTTCAAGTGACTGTCGATGATAAAGAGGCCCCTACTTATGAGGGAACCCTCACTTTCATCGATAATGGAATCGATATTTCAACGGGGATGATCAAACTAAAAGGGACCCACCCAAACAAGGACAAAACCCTCTGGCCCAACCAATATGTGAAAGTAAAGCTCATTCTAGACACCCTCGAACATGCCGTTGTCATTCCCATTGAAGCGGTTCAAACCAACACGAAAGGAAAATATGTCTATGTTCTCAAAGGAAATCAAACCGTTGAGATGAGAAAAGTGAATGTAGGGCAAGTGCAAGACGATAATACGATCGTCATTACTGAAGGACTTAAAGGGGGAGAAAAAGTGATTACAAACGGCCAAGTCAACCTCTATCCTGGGGCAAAAGTGGTTGTCAAGCAAAGTGAGGAAAAAGTGTGAGTCTATCGGAACCATTCATCCGCCGCCCTGTCATGACAACCCTTGTCATGGCCTCCATTCTCTTTTTAGGAATCCTTGCCTACCGAGGTTTAGCGGTGAGCGATCTTCCCGATGTTCAATATCCCACCATCGAGGTAAAAACCAGCTACCCTGGAGCAGGCCCTCAAACAATGGCCGATACCGTCACCTCCCCACTAGAGCGGCAATTCACAACAATCGAAGGGATCCAAATGATCGCCTCGAGTAGCACCAATGGAAATTCCACCATTGTTCTCCAATTTGACCTCGATCGAGATATCGATGCCGCTGCAACCGACGTCCAATCTGCTATTAACCAAGCCCAGCCCAACCTCCCCGATGATCTCCCTAACTACCCCACCTACCAAAAGACAAACCCCTCTCAAACCCCTATCCTCTTCATGTCGATCTCCTCCGATTTGATTCCCCTTGGAGAGCTCTACGACTATGCCTACTCACTCATTGGGAGGAGACTTGGAATGGTTGATGGCGTCTCCGATGTTCAAGTCTATGGTTCCCCCTTTGCTGTCCGCGTTCAAGTCGATCCCGACTACCTCTCTGCCCACCAAATCGGGATCAATGAAGTAGCAAATTCGATCGTTAAAAGTAACCCCGAGCTCCCCGTTGGTAATCTCTACGGCCCCGACATCGAATACACCATACAAGTCGATGGACAAATAGAGCGCGCTGAAGGATATAACGAATTGATCATTCGAAATAACAACCAAGCCCTCCTTAAGGTGAAAGACCTTGGGCATGCGATTGACTCCCTGCAAAACGATAAGTACTCCCTTAACTACATCACAAAAGAGGAAGAGGTCCCATGCGTTGTAATCGCAATCATCAAAGAAGCTGGCGCCAACACCATTAAAGTGATCGATGGGGTAAAAGAGCGCCTCGATCAAATGAAATGGGAACTCCCCGCCTCGATTGCAACCGAAGTCCTCTTCGACCAATCGGTCTTCATCATGGAATCGGTTCACGATGTTCAGCTCACCTTGATCATCGCTTTTACCCTCGTTGTTTTAGTCGTCCTTTTTTACCTTGGAAAATTCCTCGACACCGTTATCCCCATACTCGCCCTTCCGATGTCGGTCATCGGAACCTTTGCCATGATGTTTATCTACGGCTTCAGCATCGATATCCTTTCCCTCCTTGCCCTCACCCTTTCAATTGGATTCCTTGTCGATGATGCGATCGTTGTTTTAGAAAATATCCACCGCCACGTTGAAATGGGAAAAACCACCTGGGAAGCCTCGGTCAATGGTTCAAAACAAATCAGCTTCACCATCCTCTCAATGACCCTCTCCCTTGCCTGCGTCTTTATCCCCATGGTCTTTATGGAAGGGATTATGGGAAGGATGTTTCGAGAGTTTGCTATTACCATTGTCACAGCTGTTCTCATTTCAGGATTTATCTCCCTCTCTCTAACCCCAATGCTTTGTAGCCGCTTCGTTTCCCAAAAAGGGTCTGGGAAAAAAAATTGGATCGAAAAAATCTCTGAAAAACTCAACACCTCCCTTCTTAACCTCTATAAAAAAGGGCTCAATATTGTCTTTAAACATCGCCTGATCACCGCCCTTTTAGGAGGAGGATCTGTTGCCCTAACCCTCTATTTAGCCCTCTCCCTTCCCACCGACTTTATTCCCGGAGACGACCTTGGCTTTATCAATGGATTCGCCGTTGCTTCCGATGCCACCTCCCCCTACAAAATGATCGAATACCAAAACAAACTCTCCGAAATCATTCGAAACGATCCCAACGTTGAAGACCATATTGCAGTTGGCGCCATCCCCAACCCCAATCAATCACTCATGTTCATCCGCCTCAAACCATTTAATGAGAGGGGAAGTATGAAAAACTGTCTAGATGAGCTCCTTCCAAAACTCACAGAAGTTCCTGGAGTGAGAGTTTTCCTCCGTCCTTTTCCTTTGATCAACCTCGACGTTGGAACCTCAATGAGTATGGGGAACTACCAATACACCCTCCAGTCCATCAATAGCACCAACCTCTATGAAGATGGGGAAAAAGTCCTAAGTGCCATGAGACAAAACCCCCAATTCACCCAAGTTGTCAGCGACATGCACAACAATGCCCCCTACCTTGACGTTCAAATCAATCGAGATCGCGCTTATGAGCTCAACGTCTCTGCAAACGCTATCGAAGAGACCTTTCAATATGCCTATTCAGGAGGGCGCCTCTCCCTAATCAATGGAGTCGCCGACCAATACTACGTCATCATAGAAACCGTTCCCAGCGCCTACAAAAACCCAAGCGTTCTCGAAAAACTCTACGTTTCAGCTTCAAAAACCACTCCCATCGAAGGGGAAAGAGGCAAAACATCTCAATTCCCCACTCAAGTTCCCCTCTCCGCCGTCGCCTCCTGGAAAGAAACCGTTGGCCCCTTAAGCGTTGCCCATATCAACACCCTCCCCTCCGTTACCATCTCTTATGACCTTGCCCCAGGAGTCCCCTTAGGAAATGCCTTAAACTCCCTAAACGAAATCGCTGAAAATACCCTCTCTAGCGATGTCCATGCCATCCAAATCGGCTCCTCACAAATCTTTCAACAATCATTTAGAAGTCTTGAGTTCCTCTTTGTCATCACCATCTTTGCCATCTACGTCATCCTCGGAATCCTCTATGAAAACTTCATCCATCCCCTGACCGTGATGTCGGCCATTCCCCCAGCAGGCCTTGGAGCCATCCTTACCCTCATGATCTTTGGAGAGCCCCTCTCCCTCTACGCCTTTATTGGAATCATCATGCTTTTAGGAATCGTTTTGAAAAATGGGATCATGCTTGTCGACTTTGCAAACGAAGGGATCAACGAAGGAAAAGAGATCCACACCGCCATCTACGACGCTTGCTGCGCAAGGTTTCGTCCCATCTTGATGACCACCTTTGCCGCCATGATGGGAGCCCTTCCCATTGCCCTTGGAATCGGCGGCTCGACCGCTCAGTCTCGCCGCCCCCTCGGAATGGTCGTCGTTGGAGGGCTGATCATCTCGCAGATCCTCACCCTCTACTTCACCCCCATCATCTTTACCTACCTAGAAACCATGCGACAGAGGTTCCACAAGAGAAAATCTCAGAGGATGTTTAACAATTCATTCAGGCATTAGCGGAAAAGATCTTTTCCCC
Organism: Chlamydiia bacterium; assembly: GCA_020440285.1. Classification (GTDB taxonomy): domain Bacteria; phylum Chlamydiota; class Chlamydiia; order Chlamydiales; family Simkaniaceae; genus Neptunichlamydia. The sequence continues at coordinate 7,205 of JAGROK010000161.1, forward strand.
TATGAAACCTGTTTTCGACGCTACACAAACTTTTCAAAGTTTACTCCGGTCTCCAAACAGATCTCCTAGGAAAAAATCTCTTTTTCCAATGCCCAAAGCAATTATTCAACACCCTCTAAAAGTCGAACCTAAACTTTAGTGTAAGCCCCTGAAATTGGAGATTTCCAAGCATCGCATTCGGCTGAAAGATATGGAAAAAGCGGTTAAAATCCCACCATATTTGCTCTTCCCATCCCGCTTGAATCAATGCATGGTAGCTATCGTCGTTAAACCACATCTCCCAACGAAGACCAACGCCAAGCTCCATGATCGGTGTCATCGTATACCGATCATAACCGATCGACATCAGAAGGGTTTCTCCATTTGTAGAATGGTTGACCCCTCGATCGCGTCGATCAAGATCGTATCTACTCCACGCTGCAGTGAGTGCTAAATCTGCATAAGCACTCCAATTACGAGCAAAATACCACGCAGTATTTGTTCCAAACCGAATCCCAAACCCCCAGGTGTCTTGATTTAGATGAACAAGAGTTGATCCTACAACATTATCTCCCGCTTGGCTCAAAACAAGCCCTCTGTAGCGGACGTTAAAATCTTCCTTAGACCAAAACCCTTTAAAGCCAAAAAATGGGCGCAAAGTCAGAAAACGGCTGATGTAATAGTTGCGTCCCCACTCTAAATCTAAAACATTCATCCGAAGATCCCATTCGCTCGTTGCCCTTGTAACTCCCCCATTCAAGAATCCCACTAAAGAATGTGTCCAAAAAGGGCGAATCGTATCATCTGTAAGCCCCCCACTTATCCGATCATCTGCACTTGCATAAAGCCATGTGTACTTTAGGAGAAGGTCCCATCCATCATGTGCTAAGTTGAGTCCTAAACCAACGCGAAACCCAGGCTCTCCACCAAAATCTGGCTCATAAATCTTTCCCTTTGTGGTGACCGGATTCCCAGTATCTTCAATCCCTTTCACAGCATACTGAAGGCCATCTTGCCTTACCTTCCAATAAATAAAATCTGCAACCAAATAAGGCTCTGCCACACAGTTTTGTACCCATGGCTGCGCCTCAACCGAAATTTCCCTCTCCGGTGGGCGGGGAAACGACTTTGCCGCCCCGTGCCCTTCATGAGCCGACGCAAAAAAAGGAAGCAAAAGGATAAAGGCAAGTAGTGACTTCTTCATATGGCAATCTCCGTAGTTGAAAAATGCCACTATAAATAAATTTTAAATTATTGGCGAGGATGAAACTGATCGAACGCATCAAAAAGACGCTTTTTTGAAAGGTGGGTATACCGATCTGTTGTTCCAATATCAGCATGGCCAAGCATCTCTTGAATCACCCGAAGATCTGCTCCATGATCAAGCAAGTGGGTAGCAAAAGAGTGCCTAAGTGTATGGGGAGAAATTTCCTTTTCTATCCCCACCTTTTTCGCATAAAACTTCACCTTTTCCCATACACTTGTTCGATGAAGCCGCCTCCCCTTTTTCGTCACAAACAAAGGGAGATGGTCTCCCCTATCATGGCGATACTCCCCCAAATACCGATCGATCGCATGAATCGCCTCCTCACCAATCGGAACGATCCGCTCCTTTCCCCCTTTTCCCACAACCCGAATGACCTTATCCCCCACATCATGAACCTCTAAATTGCACAGCTCGCTCACCCGAATTCCCGTCGCATAAAGGGTCTCTAAAATCGCCCTATCGCGAGCCCCCTCTTCCCCTTCACCAGGAGCACTTAAAAGGCGCTCAACCTCCTCCCCTGTTAAAACCTCGGGAATCAGCTGCCACATCTTTGGAGATTCCAAAAGGGCAGTGGGATCCCTTTCCACCATCCCCTCCCTTTTTAAAAAACGGAAGAAAACCCGAAGAGCCATCAGCATCCGGTAAATCGAAGCGCTCGCATACCCCTTTTCCTTAAGAGCGCTCATATGAGAGATCACATCTTCTTCCTTAACCTCCCCTTTAACCCCACTTAAGAATAGACGAATGTCTCTCCCATACGCCTCAATCGTATTGACCGATAGCCCCTTTTCAGAGGCAATGTACGACAAAAAATCGTGAATACATAGTTCCCAGTTCTCAGAGGTCATTATAGACATCCTTTCTATGAGCAACTCTAATAACCAAAATAGTTAATACTGAACGCTGCAAAAAGTATAATATTCGATAGTCTCCCACTCGAACCCGATATAAATCTTCTTCACCTTTGATTTTCTTGGAGTCTTTTGGAATCGGATCTTGCTCCAACGAATCAATTTTTTTAGCAACCTTTTTCAGGTCTCTTTTAGGAAAAGACTTTAAAGCTTTTATAACCGAACGTTTTAATTGAATTTTGTATTTCAAAGCTCTAAGTCTTTTTTAGCATCTTTCCAAGAGATTGTTTTTTCTTTTCGAAGAGATTGTTTTGCCCTCTTAGCAGCTTTTAAATCGATAGCATCTTCAAGCTCTTCAAGAAGGGCCAAGTCTTCAATGGGAATAAAGGCAGCAACTTGCTTTCCATTTTTGGTAAGGACAAACCTTTTCCCCTTATAAGTAACATTATTTACGACCTCAGTCAGATGAGCACGAGCTTCTGAGAATGGAATACTTTTCATCTTTCTCTCCTATGTATACATAATTGTAACATTTGTACAAATATTAATCAATAAAATCTATTAGAAGCTGATAATCAGAGGGTTAAAAAATATGCTGTCTTATGACAAAATATCACATAAAGAAACAAGAATATCTCTTAAGACCTCCAGAGGGCGCTGCTCCGCATCGAAGTGGGCAACTAGATCCTCATCGTAGTGCCCTAATACGGGAAAGGTCTCCTTTTCATAAATCTCCATCCGCTTTCTCAAAGTCCCCTCATCATGGTCATCGTGCCGCCTTTCAATCAAAGCCCGCCGCTGAATCCGCTGAATGAGCACGTCAGGACTTTTAGACTCCAAAAGGATGATCTTCTTCACCACAATATACCGCTCTAAGATCTTCGCCTGCGCCACCGTTCGGGGAATCCCATCGAGCAAAAGGAGCTGATTCTTTGGAAAATACCGGTTTGTCGCAATGAGCCCCATCACATAGTGGTGCCAAATCTCAATCGTCGCATCATCGGGGAGGAGTTCACCCTTCCCCGCAAAGCTGTGGTAAAGCCTTCCTGCAGGAGACTCCGGAGAAAGCCCCCGAAAGACATCTCCCGATGAGAGGTGAAAATGGTTCCCCGCACTACTCAAAAACTTCCCCATCGTCCCCTTCCCCGAGCCCGGAGGGCCAAAAATCAAGACCGACTGGAACTTTTCTTCAATCTGAGAGAGGATTCTATCTTCCATAACCTACTAAGCACCA
>JAGROK010000162.1 GCA_020440285.1 Chlamydiia bacterium
GCATCCAATCCCTTGCAAAACCAGAGTGGAGAAAGAGATTAATCGAGATAGCTCCAGCTGCAGAGGCTGGAATCGGGAGCCCTGTAAAGTTCTTTTTGTAGGCAGCTTGGGCTTCTTTATCAGATTTGATCTCATGCGCCCTTACATTAAACCGGACAAGACGAAGCACTCCACAAATCGTATAAAGCATCGCCCCAACAACGGCAAAAAATGAAAGACCCGTTGCAGGCTCTAAAGAAAGACTTTTTAAGAAAAGAACAGAGGGAGCCACACCAAACGAGATCGCATCGGCTAAAGAATCAAACATCGAACCAAACTCACTTTCTGCCCGTATAATCCGAGCAACCGCTCCGTCTAAAAGATCGGCAAATGCTGCCAAAAGAAGGAGGAGGGCAGAGGAGTAAAGGAGCTCATAAGTCCCAACGCCTGGCTCTGTCATATTTGTTTTGAAAACAACAAAGAGGCCACAAGAAAGGCCAAACGCCGTAATGATATTTGGTAAAAGATAAAACTGTCTCATCCCTTGCATTGTACCAAAATAAAAAGTTTTTGGCGAAAAGATTGATTATCTTTACCATTTTCTCACAGAAAAATGCCTTAATCGCTTTGTCTTCTTTGTGTTGAAAATTTCCTGAATTTTTTTTTGCCTTTTGTCTCACTTTTTTGTAGACTTATGAAATACGTCTACAATATATAGTGTGTTAAGTAGCGGGGAGAATACTAGATATAGTAGAAGGGGTTAATTTACTGAAAATCTAAATTATTAGGAATTTAGTTCCAAAATCGAGGTATTAATATGGCACAATCAGAGTCTAAGACATCCAATAATTCTAAAGAAACCCTCAACTCTCTCCAAAAAGAAATTTTTGAAGGAAGTATTGCAGCCGGTGAAAATTCATTCACCGTCATGAAGCGAAATGGAACGATTGTCCCCTTTCGAAAAAATCGAATCTTCAAAGCGATTGAAGCAGCATTTCGAGATACAAAAAAGATCGACAAAGAATCTCCCCTTCCAGAAGAAATCCAAGAGGTTGTGACGCACATTACCGATCAAGTCACGAAGCAACTTTTTGAGCTTGCAAGTAAAAATGTTTCGTTAACGGTTGAAGGAATTCAAGATCTTGTCGAAGTCACTCTGATGAAAAATGACCACCATGATGTCGCTCGCGACTACATTATCTATCGCGACCACCACAAGGAAATGAGGGGGGACGATCCTCGCAATTTAAAAATTATTCGTCGCGAGAGTGAAAGTCCTGTCCGATTCAATCCAATTAAGATCGCTGCCTCGATCGAAAAGATCTTTAGACGGGTAAACCACGTAGAAGGGCAAACTCCTGATGATATCATCTCCATTGTCAATACACTCTCACAACAAGTGGTTGGAGATGCTGTCCACTTAGCAAAAACTGAAGATCTCCATGTTCACATGATCCAAGATCTTGTTGAAGAAGCCTTGATGCGTGCAGGCTATTTTGAAGCTGCAAAAAACTATATCCTTTACCGCGCCGAAAAAGGGCAACAAACCACTCCTACTATAGCTCCTAAAAAGAAAAAAAGACGAAAAGCAAAAGATGGGGAGAGAAAGTTCGAGGTCGAAAATGCTCAAGGGGAAAAGAAAACGATCACAGAAACAGAGCTTTTAGATCGTTTAGACTATGCATGTCGTGGCTATGAGAAAATTGCATCTTCAGAAGAGCTCCTTGAAAATGCCCTTCTCAATTTCTACGAGGGAATTAAAGAGGAAGAGGTTGATCAAGCTCTCATTATGACAACGAAGGCAAAGATTGAAAAAGATCCGATTTTTGCAAAAATCTCTGCGCGCCTCCTCCTTGATAAGCTTTACCGCGAAACGTTAGGGGTAGACTCTTTAGATAACGATTTAGAAAAAAAACACTCTGCCTATTTTAAAGAGTACATTGCCCATGGAATTCATTTAGAGCAGCTTTCTTTTGAACTTGCAACGTTTGACCTCGATGCTCTTGGAAATGCGATGAAGCTCGAAAGAGATGATAAGTTTCAATACCTTGGACTCCAAACCCTTTATGATCGCTATTTCATTCATGAAAACCAGCGCCGCTTAGAAACCCCTCAAATCTTCTGGATGAGAGTGGCGATGGGACTCGCGATCAACGAGAAGGAAAAAACAAAATACACCCTCGAATTTTATGAAACCCTCTCCAAGCATGACTATTTATCAGCAACCCCCACCCTCTTTAACTCGGGGACCACCCATTCTCAGTTAAGCTCATGTTATCTCTCTACGGTAATGGATGATCTCGAACATATCTTTAAAACCATCTCTGATGATGCGCAACTCTCTAAATGGGCAGGTGGCCTTGGAAACGATTGGACCAATGTCCGCGGAACAGGTGCTCGCATCAAAGGGACCAATGGGCAAAGTCAGGGAATTATCCCCTTCTTAAAGGTCGCCAACGATACTGCCGTTGCTGTCAACCAAGGGGGAAAGAGAAAGGGGGCGATGTGCGCTTATTTAGAAACATGGCACATCGATATCGAAGACTTTATCGAGCTTCGTAAAAATACTGGCGATGAAAGGCGTCGCACCCATGACATGAATACAGCGAACTGGATCCCCGATCTTTTTATGAAAAGGGTGAAAGAAAATGGGAAGTGGACCCTTTTTAGCCCCAATGAGGTCAGCGATCTCCATGATCTCTATGGGCAAGCTTTTGAGAAGAGGTATGTCGAGTATGAAAAGATGGCAGACGAAGGGAAGATTAAACTCTGGAAAAGGGTAGAAGCGGTGCAACTTTGGCGCGATATGTTGAGCATGCTTTTTGAAACAGGTCATCCTTGGATTACCTTTAAAGACCCTTCAAACATTCGCTCTCCCCAAGATCACGTTGGAGTGGTTCACAGCTCTAACCTATGCACAGAGATCCTTCTTAACACCTCTATCGAGGAAACAGCTGTCTGCAACCTCGGCTCTATTAACTTAGCCGAGCACATCTCAGGAAATGGAATCGATGAAAAGAAACTTGCAAGGACAGTGGAAACTGCCATTCGAATGCTTGACAATGTGATCGATGTCAATTTCTACCCAATTCCAGAGACCAAGAATGCCAATATGGCTCACCGCGCTATTGGACTCGGGCTCATGGGATTTCAAGATGCCCTCAACCTTTTAGGTTTAAGTTATGCAAGCCACGAGGCGGTTGAGTTTGCTGACAGAAGTATGGAGATGATCTCTTACTATGCCCTCCTCTCTTCAAGTAAGCTTGCTAAAGAGCGTAACCCTTACTCAAGTTATAAAGGATCAAAATGGGAAAGGGGTCTTCTCCCTATCGATACGATCGATCTTTTAGAAAAAGAGAGAGGGGAAAAAGTGGAGATGAATAGAACCACTACGATGAATTGGGATAAAGTACGGGAGTCGATTCAAAAACATGGAATGCGCCATAGCAATGTCATGGCAATCGCTCCAACTGCAACGATTGCTAATATTGCGGGGGTCACAGCATCCATAGAGCCTAACTACAAAAACCTCTATGCAAAGTCAAACCTTTCAGGTGAATTTACCTTCTGCAACCCTTATCTTGTCGAAAAGCTTAAAAAGCTCAAGATTTGGGATGATGAGATGATCGATGATCTCAAGTACTTTGATGGCTCTGTCTTAGAAATCAGTCGAATTCCCGATGAGCTTAAAAAACAATATCTCACTTCGTTCGAGATAGACCCTGAATGGATTATCGAATGTGGGGCGCGCCGCCAAAAATGGATCGATCAATCACAATCACTGAACCTTTATTTAGCAGAGCCTAGTGGAAAAAAACTCCATAACATGTACCTCTTTGCTTGGAGTCGTGGACTCAAAACGACCTACTACTGCCGCACGCTAGGAGCTACACAGATAGAAAAATCAACACTCGATATTAATAAGCGAGCCCTTCAACCTCGCTGGATGAAGAGTGAGTCCCCCTCAGCAAGGGTAAAAATTGATCGAGAGAAAGGAGTAGACGTTCCAGTATGTAATCTCGAAGAAGGTTGTGAAAGTTGTCAATAATAAGGAGTATAATCATGGAAGAAAATAAAAGAGCAAAAGCAAATCATAAACGACTCATCAACTGCACAACTGTTGATGTGAATCAACTGATGCCCCTTAAGTATCATTGGGCATGGGAACACTACCTCAATGGATGTGCAAATCACTGGATGCCAACAGAAGTTCCAATGTCTAAAGATATTGAGATCTGGAAGTCAAATCAGCTCTCAGAGGGAGAGCGTCTCCTCATTATGAGAAACCTCGGATTTTTTAGCACAGCAGAGAGCCTTGTTGCAAATAACATCACCCTCGCGATCTATAAATATGTCACGAATCCTGAGTGTCGACAATATCTCCTTAGACAAGCCTTTGAAGAGGCGATCCACACCCACACCTTCCACTATGTGGTTGAATCACTAAATCTCGATGGGGGACAGATTTTTAATATGTATAATGAGATCCCTGCCATCCATGATAAAGACAAGTTCGAGATGAAACTGACCGAGGATGTTCTTGCCGAAAATTTCGATACAAAAACAAAAGAAGGGGCGCAAAAATTCCTCGAGAACCTCATTGGATTCTATATCATCATGGAAGGAATCTTCTTCTATAGCGGCTTTGCGATGATCCTTTCCCTCCACAGACAGAATAAAATGACAGGTATTGGTGAGCAATTTCAATACATTCTTCGCGATGAGACGATCCATCTCAACTTTGGCATCGACCTTATCAATGGGATTAAAGAGGAAAATCCAGAGCTCTGGTCTCCCGATTTTCAAGAGTATATCATTCACAAAATCCGAAAAGCGGTCGAGCTTGAAATTCGGTACGCTGAAGATTGCCTTCCTAAAGGGATTCTTGGGCTTACTGCTCCAATGTTTCGCGAGTATGCGCAATACATCGCCGATCGCCGCCTGGAACGGATTGGTTTGAAGACTCAGTATAGCTCCAAAAACCCTTTCCCCTGGATGAGTGAGACGATCGACCTCGGTAAGGAAAAAAACTTCTTTGAAACCCGAGTCACTGAGTATCAATCCTCTGCAAGCCTCACCTGGTAAGTAATCCTAAATTTTGTGCAAAATTGGAATCAGATTCCAAATTTGCACAAGAATTTATAGGTTTTTAGACGGTGTTGGAATGAGCAGCTCATGACATCGCTATCTAACTCACATTGCTAATAAATTTCTAATTTGGGTATCCTGATAGGATGAAACAGGTTAATGACCGATACAAAGAGTTTGTCTATACAAAAGTTCTTCCCATTGAAGAGCTGCAGATGGTCCTTTTTCAACTCACCCATCTTCCAACCGGTGCACGGGTGGTTCACCTTGCAGCAGACGACCCTGAAAATCTCTTTTGCTTATCTTTGCAAACCTTACCAAATGACTCGACAGGGGTCGCCCATATCCTAGAGCATACAGTTCTTTGCGGCTCAAAAAAATTCCCCGTTAAAGACCCTTTTTTCTCAATGGCGCGGAGGAGCCTTAACACCTTTATGAATGCGATGACGGGAGCCGACTTCACCTGTTATCCCGCTTCTTCTCAGGTGGAGAAAGATTTTTATAATCTCCTAGAGGTGTACCTTGATGCCGTCTTTTACCCAGAGCTCAAAGAGATGAGCTTTTTGCAAGAGGGGCACCGCTTTGAATTTGACCCTAACCTCATTTACAAAGGGGTTGTCTATAATGAGATGAAGGGGAGCCTTTCAAACCCTGAAACCCGCCTTTGGCAAGAGATTACGAAGTATCTTACCCCCGATTTAACCTATGCTTTTAATTCAGGAGGAGACCCCTTAGATATTCCTCATTTAACATGGGACGCCCTTAAGAAGTTTCATTCCACTTACTACCACCCAAGTCGAGCAATTTTCTTTTTTTATGGAAACCTTCCCCTTGAAAAACATTTAGACTTCATCTCGAAAAATGCCTTAGAAGGAGCGGAGAAACTTCCTCCCTTGGAGAAAATTCCAAAACAAAAACGTTTTAGTAAGCCAATCATTAAGAAAGGGATCTATCCAGGTGATAACAACCAGGAATTTGTCTCATTTGCTTGGCTCACATGCTCGTTGGATAATCAGGAAGATGCCCTCGCCCTTGCCCTGATCGACTCAATCTTGATGGAAACCGATGCCTCCCCTTTAAAAGATGCCCTTTTGCAATCAAAGCTATGCACCCAAGCTGATGGGTATCTTGACACTGACATGAGTGAGATCCCTTATGTGATCATTTGTAGGGGTTGCAAGGAAGGGAGCGCTGAAGGTCTTAAAAAAGTGATCTTTGAAACATTAAAAAATCTTAAGATTCGCCCTGATCTTGTTGAAGCCGCCATTCACCAGCTCGAGTTTTCCCGTTTGGAAATCACTGGAGACTATGGCCCTTTTGGTCTCACTTTATTTATGCGCTCCATTTTAGCCATGCAACATGGCTCCCTTCCTGAAAATGCCCTCACAGTTCATAGTCAGTTTAAAAAACTCCGCCTCTTAATCAATGACCCTCACTATCTTCCTGGACTTATTCAAAAATACTTTCTCGAAAACCCCCACTTTCTCACCCATGTTTTTTCTGCTAATTCAGAACTTAAACAAAAAGAAGAGGATGAAGAGAAAGAGCGCCTTAAAAAAATTGAAAGTTCCCTGAGCGAAAAAGATCGAGAAAAAATCAAAAAGCAAACGGCAGAACTTAAAGAATACCAGGCAAAGGTTGAATCTCAATCCCTGGAATGCCTCCCAAAAATTGCCCTTGAAGATGTTCCGAAAGAGGTCACCGATTTCCCTTTGAATCATGAGCAAGTCGGCCAAGTCACTGTTTTTCACCATGAATGCTTTACCAATCACATTCTCTACGGACGTGTTCTCTTCGATCTTCCCCATATTCTCTATGAAGACCTCCCCTATCTCCAACTCTTTCTCTCCCTTCTTCCAGAACTGGGTGCAGGAGGGCGCGACTATCGAGACAATTTAGAGTTTATCAATGCTCACCTGGGAGATTTTCAAACAAGTTTAAACTTCTATCCCCAGCTCGATAATCCCAATATCTTAAGACCCACTTTTGGATTTAAAGGAAAGGCTCTGAATCGAAATATCGATAAACTCTTCACCCTTTTCACCGACACCGCACTTTCTCCTGATCTAAAAGATAAGGGGCGGATTAAGGAATTGATCCTTCAGATTCATACCTCTTTGGAAAATCGACTAAATCGGAGTGCGATGAGCTATGCGATTCAACGCTCTGTCCGCATCTTTTCCCTTTCTCCCTATGTGGGAGATGCACTAAATGGTTTGATCTACTTTCAATTTATCCGAGACCTTGCAAAAGAGATCGATAAAAAACTCCCCCATGTAATGGAAAAGTTTTTAAAGTTAAAAGATAGTCTATTTCATTTTACCACCCCCCATCTGATTCTTAGCTGCGATGAAAAGCAATACCATACTGTCATGAAAGAGCACCTCTATAACCTCCCCTCCCTTACCCCTAAACCTTTTAAAGAATGGGAAGGATTTTCTCTTCCCCCTTCAGGAAAAGGGGAAGGATTTCCCATTGCCTCCCCAGTTGCGTTTTCATCCCTTGGAATGAAAACAAAAACCCACTCTCCCCTCCTTTCAATCTCTACCGATCTTATGGAGAATATTTTCCTTCATAAGAAGGTCAGAGAAGAAGGGGGCGCTTATGGAGCGGGTGCTAACTACAATCCTTTAACGGGAAATTACTATCTCTACGCCTACCGCGACCCTCATATCGCCTCTACCTTTCAAGCTTTTCAAGACGGAATCCAAACCATTGCAAAGGGATCCTTTACAACCCGCGATTTAACGGAGGCAAAGCTTGGAATCATCCAAGACTCTGATGCCCCCATTTCTCCAGGAAGTCGAGCTACCGTCGCCTACTCTTACTTCCGCGAAGGGCAAACTCGGCAATCTCGCCAGGAGTTTCGAGACCATCTTCTCCATGCAACAAAAGAAGAGGTGAAAAAGGAGGTAGAAGCCTTTCTTGACCCCACCTCTGTTATCATGACCTCATTTGCAGGAGAAACTCTCCTTAAAAAAGAAAACCCTGGACTTACCATCACCCCTATTGACACCACTAAATAATACCAATCGCAGGTGTGAGCAGGGCTTACCCACCATACTTGAGCAAGCTTAAAGTAGTTTCTAAAAAGTCTTTTCCCTGATAGTGATCTAAAATCCTCTGGCGAGACTCCTGATACTCTTTCTTAAGCGCTTGAGTTTCTTCTGAATCTAAATCAGCAACAAAACTGGGATAGAGGAGGTGAGCGGACAGATCATTTCTTCTCTCACTAGATAAATAGTTCTTAATCATACCTATAACGGTATAATTTTCTAAGCTTTGCTTCCAAGCTGAGCTTAAGTGGACCTTTTTTCCCTGACTTCTTTCATAAAAAAGCCATGCATTGCCTCTTCCATAACCAAGAAGGGTTCCTATTAACCCCTCATGACCTTTCAACCCCATCTTAAACAGAGGTCGCATACTTTCTTCATCCAAAAGCCCCGATAGATTTTTTGTGTTTAATACTGCTTGAAAATCGGAACTATGCCTTTGAATTATCTGATCAAATTTCTTCCTATTGACTAAGAGAATAATCTTCCCGTTTTCTATCCACGGACTTTGTTCTTCCCAGAAAGCAAAACATGGATTTTTGAAATGATGCCTATATTTTAACCAAGTGCTCCACCCTTTTTGGACCTTCCTATTCTCGGGTAAAAGGGTTGAATACAACCTCTCAAGGCTTAAGCCGGCGCAAAAATACTGATACGCACCAATGGAAATAGGTTTTTCCCCAAAAAGGGTATAGCCCATGCCATCCTCTAAAACCAAACAACGAAAAAATTTCTCTAGGCTTTTTTTATCCTTCACAGGCATGGATATCTTGTATCTTTCCCCTTCAGGGGAAGTCATACAAACATCGACACTGCGCATTTTATTAACAGAGATTGATAGGGCTAAAACTGCAATCCCTAGTACTGCAATCCAAAACCTATATTTGCGCTTCAATGCAATACTCCAAAGTACTAATCAGGTCTAGGTGCGCCACATTTTTTACAATAACGGGCTCCGGGACCATTTAAAGTATCGCAATTTGGGCAAATAAATGGTGTATATGGCCACTTTAACTCCTTGGGTGGAACATAAATCCCCCCTTGATCAGACATGAGCGTATGAATTTCAAAATATGAACCCTCAATTAGAAGGTAGATTTTCCCTTGATCGAAGAAAATATTTTCCTCTTTTACATAAACTTTGTCAGTCTCTTCCGAAGCAACGAGAGGCATCAAAAAGAAAAATATAGCAAAAAAAGCAACCATTAGCTTTTTCATATTAAACCTCCAGAAATGGCAAGTTGAACTCCACAGAAGTTTATCTTTTAAACCCTGTTTTTTGTCAAAGCATATATTGAGTTAGCCCCAGAAGACTAACTATCTACCAGCATAAATTAAAAGATTTTAAATTTTTCAGGGGTTTGACTAAAATTTCTCTTAGGGTATTATGGGGGGGTCATGAATAGGAGTGAGCATATATGCGTCGATGGGTTTCAGGAATCGTACTTGTTATTTCTTTAATTTCACTGCAGGGGCAAACTAAAGAATTTGAATCTCCAGATTCATTTGCCTACGGAAAGCGGTATCCCAGCTACCAAAACACTCCTGGAAAAACCTTTTCAAAGCCCTTCATCGACGTGGCTAAAAGCTGCACTCCTGCCGTAGTTTTCATTCGAGCAGAAGGAGGGATGAGTCAAGGGCAAAACCCCCAAGATATGTTTAATGATGATTTCTTCAATCATTTCTTCGGGGGGCCTCCTCGCAGACAAAGACAACCCCAAGTGAGTCAAGGATCGGGATTCATTATCTCGAAAGAGGGGCATATCATGACAAACCTCCACGTTGTGCGAGGGGCTAAAAAGCTCACTGTCATGCTTCAAGATGGAACCAACCGGCAAGTATCAGCTAGCTATATTGGAGGAGACTCTCACACAGATATTGCAGTGATCAAAATAGACGAAGCCTATGGCAATCACTTCCCCTTTCTTGAACTTGGCGACTCTGATGACCTAGAGGTAGGAGAGTGGGTTATTGCGATTGGAAACCCCTTCTCTTTAGAAGCAAGTGTCTCCGCAGGTATTATCAGTGCTAAGGGACGGCAAGGACTTCAGATCACCGACTATGAAGATTTCATTCAAACCGATGCAGCGATTAATCCTGGAAATTCAGGTGGCCCTCTGATTGACCTTGATAAGAAAGTGGTAGGAATGAATACCGCTATCGTCTCGCAATCGGGAGGATACATGGGAATTGGCTTTGCTATTCCCAGTAATATCTTGGTAAACATCAAAGAGCAACTAGTTGAAACGGGTATCGTCACCCGCGGCTTTTTAGGGGTCTCTTTGCAACCGATTGATAGTGATCTTGCAGAAGCTTTCGGAACAAATACAACCCAAGGAGCTCTCATAGTCGATGTAGTTGAAGGGTCTCCCGCCGCAGAAGCAGGGCTTAAGCAAGGAGACATCGTCACTAAAATGAATGGGATGGCCGTTAAGGGTCCTGGGCAATTGCGGAATGATGTTGTCCTTCTCCCTCCAGGAACCAAGGTAGATTTGACAGTCAATCGCAATGGAAAAGTTTTAAATATCCCAGTCACCCTTGGGACCTATGGAGCAAATACCTTTGTCTCTAGCACTACAGCCTCAAAACATCTTGGAATTTCTGTCGATAACCTCACCAATGAAAATATTCAGCAATTTAAGTTTCACCAAGATGACAAAGGGGTGGTGATCGTTGCAGTTGAGCCTGGCACTCCAGCTGATCAGGTCGGAATCAAGCCAGGATTCTTAATCATGGCTGTGAACCACAAAAAGGTCACAAATGTCACCGAATTTAATGACGCTCTACAAAATATAAAAAGTGGTCAAAGGGTCCTCCTTCTTGTAAGGCAGGGGCAAGCGATGAAATTTTATACGTTGAAGGCTCAGTAAACGCTAGGAGGGGGAAATGGAAGCGGTTAGTAGTCGAGTTGAAGAGACTCAATACACTTTTTCAAGCATAGAAACTGACTGCTCTGAAGGGGTTTTTGCCGAAGCGGTTAAAAGTGGTGGATACGCAGCTGGATATTTTTCTCTTATTGGAGAGTTTCTAAGGGGGAAATACCTCCCTCAGCTCACTGGGGTCAGTGGTTCCTTCTTTACCGATCTTACCCTTTATTTAGAAACATTTATCAAAGCTTTTAAAGGGGAAAGCACCCACTATGATCCCACCTTTCCCGATTTTGAAAAGGTGGTCAATCACTTCACTCTTAAAGACATTCCCATCGAGATTCGATTAAATGAGATGGTGTTTCACTTTACTGTAAGGGTGATCGAGTCGAAAGAGGAGATAGGTGGGAAAAAATTGCGTTTGATTCTCTTTAGCTTCTATGACCACCTGGTTACAACCTCCGATACGCTAAAAAAGTGGGATCCTAAAAGTATTGATGAGCTAAGTGGAGCGGTCATTGAAATCCTTAAAGCCATTCAAAAGGATGGAGACTTAATCGACCACCTTATGATGTTTTCCTTCGGGTGTATCACTTTAAACGCACTCAAACACTTAGAAGTTACCGATCCATACATCCCTAAAAGCATTGTGATTGATCGAGGCTTTGTCTCTAGTGAAAAAATTGCAACGCTAATGTTTCCTTACCTTTACCCTATGGTTAACTTTGTGACTTGGCTAACTGGGCTCGATGCAAATCCAGAAAAAGAGCTCCTCAACTTCTTTAAACGGATGGAGGTTGAATCTCCCAAATCGCTAGAGGGAAGACAAGTTGTGATTATTGAAGCCAAACATGACCGCTATTTTTCTAACGAATCTGGCTTCGACCCCCTTTTCCATAAACACCTGAGTGAAACAGGGGTTTCTGTATACCGGGGCCACTATTTTGTAGGACCAGGAATTGATCGAATCTCCCACCATGCTATTAGAAAAGATTGGATGATCAATGCAGAGCATGGAACCTCTTCAGAAAACTTTTTCCCTGCTCCTCCTAACGAGTCTTTATCTGACACTCTCGCATCAAACCTTTTTCAAAAAGAGGGGCTCAATACTTGCTTTATTGTAGGGGGAAATAGAGATAGTCTTAACTCAATGACCTATTTGCAGATGCCCCTTCTTGCATCATTTTTGAAACAGCTCGATTGATTTTTTAAAACTTGGCTCCTCTCTAATTGGGTTGAAAATCTCTTTGGAAAGGATCTCTCTGAGATTTTCAAGTCCTCCTTTATGGGCGGCCTTAAGCCAGCCAATAGCAGGCTCCACCTGAGAAAGGGCAGCACATGCTTCAGCACTAATGAGGGCCACGAAGGGATCGGGAAGGATTTGAAAGGAAGGACCTGCAAGTTCTACAACAAGGGGATAGTCTTTTATTTCGTAAGCAGCGCGATGAAGATGGAGCTGAGACTCTGGATTTAGATGTTTTTTAATCGGCCTTAGAAGATCGTAAACAGCTTGATAGTCTTTTTTCTCTGATTTGATCGCTGCAAGGTATTGGGTCGTCAAATTATAGATCATCCCCTCCTTCGATTTTTCCCTTACCTCTTCAAGTTTAGGGATGGCCTCTTCTCTTCTTTCATTGATGAGGAGATCTTCAATTTCTTTGAGGGTTCCAGTTAAATCTTCTCGACGATCGCTCTCTGTGATGACCCGCGATTTTCTCCAAGAATCAAAGTTTTGAAAGGCAAAAAGAAAAAAGATCGCTCCAATAAGAAAATAGCCGATAAAGAAAAAGGCAAGGGCAAAAAGGACCGATAGAAGCATTCCCGTAAAGATCGCATATTTTAGCCCTTTTGCTCCAAAGATCGATTCGAGAACGACCCTGAGAAGCTGCCCTCCATCGAGTGGCATCACAGGCAAAAGGTTGACAATGGTCCAAAAGAGATTGACCCATGTGAAGATCTTAACTGTGTAGAGAAGATAGGGATTTTCAATAACTCCTGTCGAAAGGATAAAAAGAAAGAAAAGAAAAAGGAGAAATCCAAAAAGGGGGCCATTTAAAACAACTAAAAATTCCCGCCATCCCTTAAGTCTCTTCCCCTCAGGAATCGTTAGCCCTCCGAAAGCAACGAGTTGAATACGGGGATGTTGCCCAAAATATCTCGAGGTAAGGGCATGTCCATATTCATGGATAAGGATCGAGACAAAAATCACCCCAATCCAAATGAGAGTAAGGATAAAAGGATGGAAAGTCCCCATGCTGTTAATCCAACCGATAAGTCCAGCAGTCACCCAAAAAAAAGGAGAGATTTTAAGTGGTATTTTCACTTCATTGCCTTAAGCATCGTATCGCCAATATCTGCTGGCGACTCAGCAACATGAACGCCAGCATCGCGCAGCGCCTTCATCTTACCTTCCGCGGTCCCTTTCCCGCCAGAAACAATTGCTCCTGCATGTCCCATCCGCCTTCCTGGAGGGGCGGTCACACCTGCGATAAATCCACCCACAGGCTTCGAACAATTTTTTTTGATCCAGTCGGCAGCCTCTTCTTCGGCATTTCCCCCAATTTCCCCAAGGAGAAAAATGCCGTGTGTGTCGGGGTCTTTTTCAAACAGTTTTAACACATCGATAAAATTCGTTCCATTGAGCGGATCTCCTCCGATCCCGACACAACTCGACTGTCCCAATCCATTTTGGGTCGTTTGCCAAACGGCTTCATAAGTAAGTGTTCCCGAGCGAGAAACAATCCCTATCTTCCCTTTTTTATGAATATATCCTGGCATGATCCCAATCTTACACTCCTCAGGGGTAATCACCCCTGGGCAATTGGGACCAATAAGGCGCGATGTTTTTGAATCTCGCATAACGCGAGAAACTTCTAGCATATCTCGTATAGGAATTCCTTCCGTGATACAGATGATCAAAGGAATTCCAGCATCTTCAGCTTCTAAAATAGAGTTCGCCGCAAAAGGGGGTGGAACAAAAATCATTGTAGCGTCGGGATTGACCTTTTGCTTAGCCTCGTAAACGGTATCAAAAATCGGAATATCGAAAATGGTCTGTCCTCCCTTACCTGGGGTGACTCCCCCCACAAACTTAGACCCATATGCAATGCACTGCTCGGTATGAAACTGCCCCGATTTCCCCGTAATTCCTTGGGTGATGACTTTGGTCTCTTTATTCACCATGATTGCCATCTTATTTTCCCCCCTTTAGCGCTGCTACCGCTTTTTCAGCAGCATCTGCCATCCCATTTGCAGAGATAATCTCAAGTCCAGACTCTTGAAGGATCTTTCTCCCTTGCTCAACATTCGTCCCTTCTAAACGGACAATTAGGGGCACTTTAATTCCAAGTTCCTTAGAAGCAGCAATCACCCCTTCAGCAATCGTTGCACAGTTCATAATCCCCCCGAAAATATTCACAAGGATCGCCTGAACATTTGGATCTGAGAGGATAATCTTAAATCCTGCTGCTACCTTTTCTTTATCGGCTCCCCCTCCAACATCCAAAAAGTTCGCAGGCTTTCCTCCATAATAATGGATGATATCCATCGTTGACATCGCAAGTCCTGCTCCATTGACCATACATCCGATATTTCCTTCTAAAGAAATATAGGCTAAATCATGCTCTTTTGCAGCTACCTCATTTTCTGAAACTTGAGAGGGGTCATAAAAAGAGGCGATCTCTTTTTGGCGAAAGAGGGCATTGTCATCAACACTTAACTTTGCATCGATTGCCCATATCTCCCCTTCCCCTGTTTCAACTAGTGGATTGATCTCAAGAAGAGAGGCATCGGTTTCAATAAAGGCCTTTGCAAGTGAAACGGTTGTTCTCATCCCTTCTTTTGCCGTTTTTCCTTTCCATCCCATAAAATTAGCTAATCTAATGAGATGGTAGGGCTTGACACTTCCATCGAGTCCGATTGGAAGTTTTAAGATCTTTTCAGGAGTTTTTTCAGCAACCTCTTCAATCTCCATGCCCCCTTCGGGAGATGCGATCAAAATCGCTGTTGCATTTTCTCGATCAATGATCGCTCCCAGATAGAACTCTTTTGCAATATCAACAGGTTTTGTGATCAATACCTTATGAGCAATGATCCCTTGGGGTCCTGTTTGATTGTTTACCATTTTCATTCCGATGAGACCCTTGGCAATGCTTACAATCTCATCTTTGCTCTTGGCAAACTTAACCCCTCCAGCTTTTCCCCGGCCACCGGCATGCACCTGGATTTTCACCACAGCCTCACTAAGCCCCAAACACTGAACCACTTGTTCTGCTTCAGCAGGGCTCGATGCTACTCCAAAATCAGGAATAGGCATCCCATATTTTTTTAAAATTTCTTTTGCTTGGTATTCGTGGGTGTCCATCTTTGCTGCCTCTAATTCTTATATGTGATACCCTTGACTTTCGATCAATAAAAAATCTTGAGGCATGATGTTTGGTCTTTTAAAGTCAGGGCTTAATAAAATTCGAAAAGCTTTTTCCCGTACCCGCTCAGTTTTAGGAGATCGGGTGCGAGACCTTTTTCGGAAACCTTTAGATGAAGAAACCCTAGACGAGCTCGAACAAATTCTCTACGAAGCAGACCTTGGAAGCTCCTTAGCCATCGAGTTTGTTCAGCATGTTCGAAAAAGCCAAGACCCTATTCGAGCAATGAAGCATTATGCTGAAGAGATCCTCCATAAGCCCCCCCATGTTCAAGGAAAAACTCCGGCAGGCCCTCTCAAAGTGATCCTCATCGTTGGCGTTAACGGTTCAGGAAAAACTACTTCGTGCGCCAAACTCGCCCGCCTCTATAAAGAAGAAGGAAAAAAGGTGATGCTTGCCGCAGGGGACACCTTTCGGGCTGCAGCAATCGAGCAGCTCAGCACCTGGGCTGACAAACTCAAACTCGATTGCATCAAGGGAAAACAAGGAGGAGACCCCTCAGCCATTATTTTCGATGCTCTAAATGCTGCTAAAGCGCGAGGACATGAAGTGGTCATTGCCGATACAGCAGGTCGCCTTCAATCAAAAACCGACCTGATGAACGAACTTGCAAAAATTAAACGGGTAACTGAGAAAGTCGTTCCCGATGCTCCTCATGAAATCTACCTCGTCCTCGATGCCTCGACAGGGCAAAACGCCCTTGATCAAGCAAAAATATTCAATGAGTTTACCCCTCTTACAGGCTTGATCCTGACCAAACTCGATGGCTCAGCCAAAGGGGGGATCATCCTTTCTATCTATCACCAAATGGGAATTCCTATTCGCTACATTGGAATTGGAGAGGGAGCTGAAGATTTTATCCCCTTTACTCCAGAGCCCTACGTCGATGCCCTTTTCTCATAAAGGATACTTATGGTTTAATGATTGTTATGGACCAAGAAGCATACCATCAGTTGATCGACGACACCCTCACTTACCTTAGGAGTCTGCAACCAAAGCCTCTCAAAGAAAAAGAGGAGATAAAAATTGACCTTCCTCCTCCTCCCTCTCCCCCAAAGGTTAAGACGTCTCCTCCTCCAAAAGCTGAACCTCTTCCGCAAAAAGAAGAAAAAGAAAGGCCTCAAAAAATATTCATCGAACTAACCCCTCCCCCTATTCCCCCTTTAGAGCCAAGAAATGAAATGAAAAAGCTCTTAAAAGAACTTGCCCCCGATCTTTACCTGCATGAAACCATTCCAAGTGATGCAAAAGCAAAACGGATCAAAGATGCTTGGAAAGAAAAAAGGGAAGTTCCCGATATTCCCATTCTAGTTCAAGGAAATGAATACCGCTCTTTTATGGCTAACCTTGCCAAAGCAATCGACACGGTATATGGAAGCGCGCGTATTATTGAAGTGACCCAAGATAAAAAGTGGGACCTTTTTCTAGAGTCAAAAAATCTCAAGCTCATTATTGCTCCAGATTCTGTAATTTTTGGCTCAAAATATCTTCTCCCCTTCTACCAAGAAAACCCGCAGCAGAAAACCCGAAAGCTAGGAAATGTTCCCCTCCTTCTCCTTCCAGATCTCTCCCTTTACTTCAAAGACTCCTACCTTAAAAGGGCTCTTTGGAATGTGATCCAAAATAGTTTGTAAAACAATTTTTATTTACATCCACTCTCCCTCTTTGGTAAGATTCCCATATTTAACGCGGGAAAGTATTCTATGAGCATCCGCTTTTTTCAAAACTGCGCCAATTATCAAAATGAGTCTCAAGCCCTCGAAGAACTCTCCTTGTCCCTTGTTGAATACCGCTATCAAAACCACAACTATACTCTATCATTTCGTGAGGAAAACCTCACTTTATGTGTGAAATACCGTCTAAGTGAAAGCAATCTTGTGCAAGAGTATACCTACAACAAAAACCGAGACGATCAGACCATTACCCTTCACAATCGAACTATCATCGAAGAAGACCTTCCCCCGTGGACGACTATCATAAACGAAGGGGAAAAAAGGGAGCGCGAACCGATCCATTTTGTCATTCCCGATCAAACCAATAGAAAAAGGGAGCTCTTCATTGGGATCACCCTTCTTTTCTTAAGTCTCTATGCAGTCCGCCGGATACGTCAATCCCTCCAAGGAACAAATACGCTGCCTAGAAAAAAAACCTGGTAATAGGATTAAATAACGCAGAATTTGGGATGGAATCTCTATGAGAATACTTATACCGCTCGCGGTTCAAAACTTGGTTTTTCCCTGTGTCAGCATCTTGATCTTTAACCCTATCTGCATCGCTCCTATCTCTTGGATAGGAGGCTGCTTCGATAGGATCAAATCTCAAGCGCTGACTTTGGGAAATTTCCAAGTTTTGAACCGCGAGCGGTATAGATTTTTGATGAGATTTTTAGAAAAATTTGCGAAGAAGATAGTCAAAGCGCTATCTTTAAGCAATTTTTCCTAAATAGATCGCAAAAAGATGAGTATTATCATAGAGATTTAATCCCGAATTCGCGTTAAATAGGCTCATGTTTGCCGTTGTGATTTTAGACAAGGGATTTGATAGACCCCTTGATTACTCCCTTACGAAAAAAGTAGAAATAGGAACAAGGGTCCTTGTTCCAGTGCAAAATTCTTTTCGGAAAGGGACCATTGTAGCACTCAAGGAAAGTCCTTCCGTTGCAAAGGTTCAACCGATCAAAGAGATCCTTTCTGAAGAGAGTTTGATCGATGAAAAGCTCTTTGAGCTTGCTGATTGGATGAGTCAATATTATTGCACCTCCCTTCGAAAGGTGTTAAAAGTTCTCCTCCCTGCCACCATACGGAAAGAGACGAAGGAAAAAGAGCAGCTCTTTGTCCGCCGCCTCCTTCCCCCTAAGCAACTTGGAGAGTTGACGGTTTCGCTCAGAGAAAATCACCCTTCGCAAGCGCGCATTTTAGATGCTTTGATCAAAAAGCCAAGAGGACTTTTGCTCACAGAGCTTCTCGAAGAGGCAAAAACTTCAAGAAGCCCTATCTCCTCCCTTGAAAAAAAGGGAGTCCTCAAAGTGGAAACGTTGCAGATCGATCGATCCCCTTTGGAAGAGATGGAGTTTTTTCCCACAAAACCAAAAAAATTAAATGATGAACAGCAGTGGGCCCTTGACCGTATTTCAAAAGATCTTAAAACCTTCCAAGTGCACCTGATCCATGGAGTCACTGGAAGTGGAAAAACGGAGGTCTATCTGCAAGCGATTCATCAAGCCCGAAAAGAAGGGCTTGGGGTGATTCTTCTCGTTCCCGAAATTGCCCTGACTTCTCAAACCATTGAACGTCTCAAATCACGCTTCACCGAAAAAATGGGGATTTTGCACCATCGCTTGAGTGATGGAGAGCGGTTTGATATTTGGCATGGTATCCGGAAAGGGGAAATTCAAATTGTTGTAGGGGCTCGCTCAGCAATCTTTAGCCCCGTCCAAAACCTTGGTCTTATTATCGTCGATGAGGAGCACGAGTCCTCCTATAAGCAAACCGAAGAAGAGCCTTGCTACCATGCGCGCGATGTTGCCATTATGAGGGGAAAACTTGCAAAAGCTCCTGTTATCTTGGGGAGCGCTACCCCTTCTTTAGAAAGTTATGCCAATGCAACTTCTGGAAAATATACCTTATCGAATCTAAAGAAACGGGCAAAAGATGCTTCTCTTCCAAAGGTAAATATTGTAGACATGAAAACCGAGTATGCCAAATCGGAAGGATTCACCCTTTTTTGCTCTGATTTAATCGATGGGATCAAATCCCGCCTTGAAAGAGGAGAGCAAACCCTTTTATTTCTAAATAGGCGGGGGTACCACTCCTTTCAGATGTGCGCCGGCTGCGGGGAAAGTGTCAAGTGTCCCCACTGCTCTACTAGCCTCACCTTTCATAAAAAAACAAACCTTTTGGCCTGCCACCTTTGCTCACATATCATCGCCCCTCCACCTACCTCTTGTCCCAAGTGTAAACAAACCGCTACCCTGCACTTTAAAGGGGTCGGAACCGAGCTGGTTGAAAAAACGCTCCACGCCCTTTTTCCCGATATCCGCACCCTTCGGATGGATGCCGATACAACCAGACACAAAGGGAGTCACGATCTCCTTTTCAAGCAATTCCGCTCAGGAAAGGCAGATGTTCTTATTGGAACGCAAATGATTGCTAAAGGGCTCCATTTTCCATCGGTTACCCTCGTCGGTGTCCTTAACACCGACGGCGCCCTCAATATCCCCGATTTCCGCGCTGCTGAAAACGTCTTTCAACTCCTCACCCAAGTCTCTGGACGCTCGGGAAGGGGCGATCTCAAAGGGGAGGTCATTGTCCAAACATCGCTTAAAGGACACCCCATTTTCCACTACGCCTCAACAGAAGATTACCTGTCATTTTTTCAAGAAGAGATGGAAACGCGCGCGCTTTTTTCCTTTCCCCCTTTTTCCCGTCTCACCAAGTTGATCTTTTCTGGAAAAAACGAAACCCACGTCAAAAGGGCCGCTGAAACATTCCATACCCACCTTCTTAAAATGCTCCCTCCCTCTTTTACCCTCTATCCTGTCATCCCCTCTGGTTATGCCAAAATCAAAGACCACTTTCGCTTCAAACTCCTCATCAAAGGGACTAAACCCCTTCTTTTATCATCCCTTCTGATGAAGATGCGCCAAACAAATCCCCTTCCCCCATCCATCCGCCTCCTCATCGACGTAGACCCCACTTCTACC
>JAGROK010000163.1 GCA_020440285.1 Chlamydiia bacterium
CCGTTTTTTCTACGGTGGCTCCGAAAGCCTTAATGGTTTTGAGCATGGCCGCGCTATCGGGAGAATCGAGATATTTGTGCACTTTAGAGGTTCCCTTAGCCAAGAGGGCAAAGAGAAGAGCTCTATGGGTATGAGATTTTGATGGGGGAATTTCAATGGTTCCAGAAAGGGGGCCTGGGGTGACATGGTAACTCATCGAACACACTCCGCAATCATCCATCCAAGAGCTTCATCGAGGATCTCTTCATCAACATGGGTGCAAAAGCTCCCTTTAAATGGGGCGACACGTCCGATTTTTTCTAAAAGGACAAAGCGGGGGAGTCCCCCTTCTCCTTTTTTGTCGTGGCTCATCACTTTTTTCATCTCTTGCGTGGTGACTTTTGAGGTGAGAGTGAGAGGAAACCCTATTTCCTTAAAGAGGGAGTGAATCGCATCGGTATCTCCTTCTTTGATAAAACCCATTTTCTGAGAGATCAACGTTTCGACAATCATTCCAATCGCAATGGCCTCTCCATGTGAGAGGGTATACTCTTCAAGGGTTTCAATAGCGTGGCCAACGGTGTGGCCAAAATTCAAGATCCTCCTTTTTCCCTCTTCCTTTTGATCACTTTCAACCACTTTCTTTTTGATGTGAGCGCATTCATGGATCACCTTTTTAAGAAGGGGGAGGTCCCGTTGTTTCCACTTCTCAATGTTTTCTTCTAAAGTGGAGAGAATCGATCTTTCAGAGATAAGACCATATTTGATCACCTCGGCACTTCCACTGAGCATTTCAGGATCGGGGAGGGTATTTAAGGTGGAGAGATCGGCGAAGATTTCTACGGGGGGATAAAAAGTGCCAATGAGGTTTTTCCCCTGTTTGACATTTACCCCTGTCTTTCCTCCAATGCTGGCATCGACCATTCCAAGAAGGGTTGTTGGAAGGGAAATGTAAGGGATGCCGCGGCAGTAGGTGGAGGCAACAAACCCCCCTATATCGGTAACCACCCCTCCTCCCATGACAATAAGAAGGGTGTCTCGTCCAAACCCTTTTTCAAAAAGGGCATCTTCGATCTTTTCTTTTGTTCGGCGATTTTTATTCTTCTCTCCTCCTGGAAAGGAAATAAGGGTGCAAGAAATCTCTTGTGAAAAGAGCTCTTCCAAAAGGGATTCTCCATATAGGGAGGCCACTTTTTCATCGGTGATAAGGGCAATCGAACCCGGGTGTTTTTTTAAAAGCTTTAAGAAGTGCTCATCTTCTAAAAGATCATCGGTTAATTGCATGAACTTATCTCACTATTAGAAATTCTAGAATTTTGAAGCATTTTTTTTCAGAATTTGAAATCTCTTTGCGCACCATACTTGATGAAGTAGGGCAAAAAGAGATCTCAAATTCTGGAGAAAAAGGCTCAAAAGGGTAGGGTTTATAATAGTGAGATAAGTTCATAAGATCCTAGGTATTTGATGAGAAATTTTTCGCTTAACTCTTTAAAAAGAGAGTGAACCATTTTATCTTCGATGTGCCCTTCAATTTCCACGAAATATAAAGGAGTTTCCCCTTCTTGTAAAAGGAAATCTTTTAACTTAAGAAGGGGGATTTTTTTTTCGTGGCAAAGAGTGGAGATTTGCTTTGTCGTTGTTACCATAGGCTCACTAAAAAGGAGAAAGGCCGATCCTTGTTTTTCCTTTTTTTTGGAAACAGGTGATTTTCCAATGGCATAGAAGGTGGTGTAGTTGTCTTCATCATCTTCCATCTTTTCAGCAAGGATAGGGAGGTCGTAGTAGTTGGGGGCAAAGGAGGGGACGAGGGCGCCACTTTTTTTAGGATGGGCGAGCCACTGAATTGCTGAATAGGCGTTGCTCTTTGTTTCGATGAGTTTTGCACCGGGATAGTGGAGATGGAGAGAGCGGCGACATTGCTTGAAGGCATGGGGATGGGCAAAAAGGGTGTCGATCTCCTTATCAAAACCTGCGAGGAGATAGGAAACGTGGAGGGGGATTTTTTGGGTTAGAGGAAAATCATACTTCATGAGGTTTCCAATCGTTTCCCCAACAAAATCGGAGAGAGAGTTTTCCATAGGGATGACCCCCTCACTAAACTGAGAATCTGAAAGGCGAAAGAAAAGCTCATCGATTGAGCTTGCAAAGGTCAGTTTCTTTTTAGGAAAAAGTCTCTTTGCAGCTTCGTGAGAAAATGTCCCTTTAGGCCCTAGCGTGATGATTCCCAATGGTGTTCCATCTCTTGTTTGCAATAGGCGATAAAGTCATCGAAAAGGGAAAAAACCGTCTTAGGATCAAGACCACTTTTGCGGGCTACCTCTTCAATCACTTTTCTTTGATCAGACTCTCGAATGGGATCAAAGATTGGGAGGTTTTCTTTCCTTTTTATCTCAGCAATTTTGAGGGTCAGTCTCCTCCTTTTTGCTAAAAGAGCAATGATTTCAGAGTTGAGCCCTTCAATTTCTTTACGCAGTTTTTCTAGTGTCATCATGAGATTTCCTATACTTTCTTCCTAATACTTTCGCAACTTTTTCAATATCGCAGGCGATCCCTTCGAACTCTTCAAGGGAAAGGGCTTGCCTCTCATCACAACGAGATTCACGGGGTTTGTAGTGGACTTCGATAAGAAGGCCGTCAGCACCTGTTGCAATAGCTCCCCTTGAAAGGGCGGGGATAATGTCGCTCCTGCCAGCGGCGTGGGAAGGGTCGACAATTACAGGAAGGTGGGTGAGCTGCTTCACAATGGCAATGCTACTCAAGTCAAGGGTACTTCGAGTGGCTGTTTCGAAAGTGCGAATCCCCCTTTCACATAAAATCACCTGATGATTTCCATGAGCCATGATGTATTCTGCACTCAGGAGCCACTCCTCGATTGTTGCAGACATTCCCCGTTTGAGGATGACAGGTTTATTGCACCTTCCAAGCTCCTTAAGAAGGTCGAAGTTTTGCATGTTGCGCGCTCCAACGCGGAGGATATCAACATGCTCTGCGGCCTCTTTCACATCACGGGGATCCATCACCTCGGTTTCAATGAGAAGGCCATGCTTTTCCTTTGCCCGTTTGTGCATTTTAAGCCCTTCAATTCCCATCCCCTGGAAGCTATAGGGAGAGCTTCGAGGTTTGAAGGCAGAAGCGCGAAGGATCTTCACCCCACTTTCCTTAAGTCCAAGGGCAGTTTGAATCAGCTGCTCTTCACTTTCAATGGCGCAAGGACCAGCAATGACAGCGATTTCCTCTCCACCTATTTCAACATCTCCAACTCGAATCACCGTTGGAGAATTTTTCACCGCCCGACTCACCATTTTGTAAGGGAGAGTGGTTTCGATGATGTCCACAACAATTGGCTTTCTTTCCAGCTCCTTTATCAGCTCTTTGGAAAGGTTCTTTTCAATCCCTACGACAGGGACTGTTTCAATTTGAGAGATTTGGGGGTGCAATCCTATTGATAGGAGCCACCTTAAGAGGGCCTCTCTCTCTTTTTTGGGCGCCTCTTCTGCAAGAGTAATCAACATTGTTTTTCCTTTGTAAGAGTCCCTTTCTCCTTCATGCAAAGAGCTAGGGCTTTGTTTTTTTTACTTAAGAATTAGGATAAATCTGGTGTGGGGTATAGGATTGATGGCGCGCTTAAGCGCCGTAAAAATAGAAATAAAAAGGAGCGCTAGCAAGAAGAGACCCTTTTGCTGCGAGAGGAGATAGAATCTGACCGTCCTCATGTTTTTTCACGAAAAAACCTTTCTATTTATGCCTTATATTGTAACATAGAAAGAAGTCTAGTGTCAAGGGAAAGCTTTATGATTGTTGGAATGATTGGAGGAGAGGGGAAAATGGGACGCCTATTAGCCCCGATACTTAAAAGGCACGTGGACGATGTTCTAACCTCTTTAGACCCAGTAGAAATTGCTAAGAAGAGCGATGTGATTATCTTTACCGTTCCGATGGAGGTGACGGTAGAGGTGATCGAAAAGCTCCTTCCCCATATCAAAGAGAGCCACCTCCTCATGGACTTTACTTCGGTCAAAGAGGGGCCATGTAGAGCGATGCTCCGCTCGCCGGCCTCTGTGATTGGTCTTCACCCCCTTTTTGGTCCCACAGTCAGTTCATTAGAGGGGCAGACCGTCGTTTTATGCCCTGAAAGGGCTGGGAAGTGGAAGAGATGGATTTCTGAGATTTTAGAAAAGGAAGGGGCTAGTGTCGTTGAAATGACCCCTAGGGATCATGATGAGACCATGGCAACAGTTCAAAGCCTTGTTCACTTCTGCTCTCTCCTTTTCATTGAAACCATTCGGCTAAATCAAAAGGATCCTAAAAAACTTGCAAAAATGGCAACCCCTGTCTACAAGATGCAACTCAATATCGCGGGGAGGATTGCAAACCAATCTTCTGAGCTTTACCGATCGATTCAATTTGAAAACCCCTACTTTCTTCCTCTCCTTGAGTTTTTTGAAAAGGGGTTTAAAACCCTTAGAGATATTGTGGAGAAAAAAGATCGAGAAGGGTTTGATCGTTTCTTCAAAAATTGCCATGATTTTTTAGGGAAAGAGATCTTAGATGAGGGGCAAAAAACAACCGATGCATTTATTGAGATGATGAAAAGGAAATTATGAACCTATCCCATTATTATAAACCCTATCCTTGTTCTAGAATTTCTAATAGTGAGATAGGTTCATGTTAACTGTTTCGATTCAGGGGAGCTTTGAAGAGGCCAAGCACTCTATTTTAGAGGGGCAAAAAAAGGGGGAGATGATTGAGCTTCGCATTGATTTGATGGAAAAGCAAGATCTCACCCACATTTCAAAATTGAGGCATTTGTGCAAACTTCCTGTTATCTTTACCGTGCGCCGGAAAGACCAAGGGGGAGCGTTTGAAGGAAACGAAAGGGAAAGAGAGGAGAAATTTCAAGAGCTTTTGCCCCTTAAGCCTGACTTCATCGATCTTGAATATGACTGCGCATTTGCAGATGCTCTTGATCCGTCGATTCCTCGCATTGTTTCCTACCATGACTTTGAAAAAACTCCAGAGGACCTAGAGAAGATACTCCCTCAATTAAACCATTTTCCTGCAAAGATTAAAAAGATTGCAACGTTTGCAAACTCTTCTCTTGATGCCCTCAGGATGTTGAATTTTGTTCAGAAGCATCACGTAGCTGGAATGTGTATGGGAGAAAAAGGGGGAATCACCCGCCTTCTTGGTCCCGTTGTTGACTCTCCTCTCGTTTATACCTTTTTAGGAGAGGCTACAGCTCCAGGGCAACTTTCTTTGGAAGAGCTTACAGGTCTTTACCGTTACTTAACCTTAAATCGAAAAACAAAGGTGTATGCTCTGATTGGGGACCCTGTCGATAAAAGTATTGGCCACCTCTTTCACAACGAGGCCTTTTTGAAGCTCAATGTCGATGCTCTATACGTCAAGTTTCCTATCACCCCACCCGAGGTGCCCCAATTTTTTAAGGAGATTGCCACCCTTCCCTTCTATGGGTTTAGTGTGACGATGCCCCTTAAAGAGCATATGGCGCCCCATCTTGATGAAGTGAGTGATGAAGGAAAAGAAATAGGGGCGATTAATACCTTGGTCAAAAGAGGGGGGAAGTGGTTTGGAACAAATACTGATGGGATAGGGGCTCTTGATGCAATTGAAAAAGAGGGGAAAGTTGCTGGGAAATTAATTCTCATCATTGGAGCGGGAGGAGCGGCAAAGGCGATTGCTTATGAAGCTTCAAAAAGGGGGGGAAAGGTGATCATAGCTAATCGGACGATGAAAAAAGGGGAAATCCTTGCAAAACAGGTGAAGGGAATGGCTGTTTCTATCGATGAGATTCCTGAGTATGATATCTTGATCAATACCA
This sequence comes from Chlamydiia bacterium, assembly GCA_020440285.1. Taxonomy (GTDB): domain Bacteria; phylum Chlamydiota; class Chlamydiia; order Chlamydiales; family Simkaniaceae; genus Neptunichlamydia. The sequence goes on from JAGROK010000163.1 coordinate 5,822, forward strand.
CATCGGTTGGGATGGCCCCTGAAATTGACAAACTTCCCATTGCGGAAAAAGATATTCAAGAAAAAAAGGTCTTTTTCGATGTGGTGATCAATCCTAAAGAGACAAAGTTTTTAAACCTTGCGCGAAACAAGGGGGGAAAAGTGATTATAGGGCGCGAGATGTTTGAAGGGCAGGCCCTACAGCAACTCCGGGAGTGGCTTTCTTAATGGTTTCCTCTTGCATCCCTTTTCGAATCTCTTCCCAGATGGCGGGGGGAATTTCAGCGCCAACCATCTTGACCACATGGGAAGCAACAAATGAACCGATCCAAGCACACCTTCTTAAAGGCTCTCCATTTAAATACCCATAGAGAAATCCCGCAGCGTAAAGATCTCCTGCGCCAGTTGTATCGACTGTTTTTACGGGAAAAGCTTCCATAAAAACCTTTTGATTTCCTGAGCAAGCCCAAGATCCTTTTTCTCCCATTGTCACTACAGCTATTTTGCAAAAAGCAGAAAGCTTATCGCAAGCAGAAGAGGCGCTGAGCCCCGTTAACTCACCTGCTTCGATTTCGCTGCAAAAGACAATATCGACATAGTTTTCGATAACGCTGTGGACAAACTCCTTATTCTGTCTGATAATCCCAGCATTTGCAAGATCGAGAGAGATTAAAGCTCCTGATTCCTTGGCGCCTTTTAAAGTTCGGGTGACAAGGTCTGGGTCGATGAGTTGATACCCCTCAATATGAAATAGACGGGTTTTATTGAAAATGCCTTCGTTGATATTGAGATCTGATAAGCTGTGGGATGCTCCCAAATAACTTCTAAAGGTCCTCTCTCCATCAGGGGTGATTAAACACACTGTTTGCCCTGTTGGAAGAGATCCTTTTTGCAAAAAAGAGACGATGCCAAGCTCTTCCATTTTTTTGACGTAGTACTCACCCTTTTCATCAGAGCCAACTTTCCCAATGATTGCACACTTTTTCCCAAGTTGAGCGAGCCCCTTCAGAACATTTGCTCCACTTCCTCCAGAGATTGTCTTTGCAACCCCCTGGTTTTTTTCTAGTATTGAAGATAGAGTTTGAAAGTCAATGGGGGCCCACTCTCCTTTTTCCCCCCTTATCGATTTTTGCTCTTCTTTGGTAATGAAGAAAAAATGATCGACAATAGCAGCACCTAAAGCAATTACATCGTATTCTTTTCCTTGGCAAGACTCCGTTGCAAATCCCTTTATTAGAAGGGAGGTGATCAAAATGATTTTTCCTAGAAGCGTCATAAAACCTCCTGCAAAAAGTTTTACGGAAGGATAGGAGTTGAAGGTTTTTTTTACACGAAAAAAAAGGGCCCCATTTACATGGGGCCCTCTTTGGTTGGGATAGGACATGGACTTTTAACTTGCAATTAGCAAATCATTTTTATTTAAAGTTAATTACAATTATACACCATTTTATTACAAAAATCAACGCTTTAAAAGTTTTGAAAACAGTCTTTTATAAAAAGGAGTGTAATAAAGTTTTTTCTCAAGTAATTTTGTACTAGGATGGTGGGGAGCGATCTTGTGTGCTAAATAAAGGCAACACTCGGCAGCTTCACCCTCCCCACTCTGAAGATAGTAATGACCCATCATTGTCGTAAACCCCCTAAATTCAGAGATATGGAATGATTTCCTCTGAGGGCAAAACTCCTTAAGATTCAATTTATTATTAAAGAGTTCCGGAATTTTTTGAGCCTTTTTCCTTCTTAAGCAGAGGTCAGCATAATTAATACGGGCTAAAAGATAATCAGGATTTTTTTGAAAGTTTCTTTCAATTAAATGATTTCCTTGTCTGATTTTTTTTCTAGAAACCAAAAGATATGTTAAAAGATTTAACACCTCAGGATGGTCGGGATGGAGGGTTTGAAAATTTTTTACCTCTTTTAAAGTTTTTTTGGGATTAGATTGAGCCTTAGAATAGAGCGATAAAAAAGTTTTTAAATCCTCTTTTGAAAACCTTTCTTTTAAGTGAGAAAGATCTTGCTTGCAGGTGATTAGATGGGAGGGAAGATAAAAATGGGGCGTCCTTTGCTCAGGAATAAAAACTGTATTTTTCATTTGCGTAAAATTTTTCTCCAGCCTAAACTCTGGCACTTCGTAATGTTACAAAAGTTGCAAACAGTATGTCCAGAGTCTTTAATAAAAAACTCCTCTCGTTCTTACTAAGTATCATTGTTGGAGCTCTTATATGGAACCTCGCTCCCCCTAAAGGGGTCACAACGCAAGCGATGCATATGTTTGCGATTTTTATTTTTACGGTGATTGGGATTATTCTTCGCCCTGTTCCCATCGGAACATTTGCTTTTATAGGTCTTGTTCTTACAGCAGCTACAAAGACCCTTAACTTTGAAGAGGCTTTCAGTGGTTTTGTTCATCCCATTGTATGGCTGATTGTCATCGCATTTTTTATCTCTCGTGGATTTATAAAGACGGGGCTTGGAGAGCGAATAGCTTACCTTATCATTAAGTACTTAGGAAAAAGTACCCTGGGAATGGGATATGGAATGATCTTGACCGACCTTGTTTTAGCTCCTGCGATTCCCAGCGTTACGGCGCGGGTTGGGGGAATTATCTATCCGATTGTTAACTCCCTTGCAAGGGCCTTTGGAAGTGAGCCCTATAGCCACCCAAGACGCTTAGGATCATTTTTGATCAAAGCCGTTTTTCAAGGGTCTATTATCACAAGTGGGATGTTCCTCACTTCGATGGCAGGAAACCCCCTTATTGCTGATATCGCAGGGGGAATGGGGATCAATATTAATTGGGGTTCATGGGCCCTTGCAGCATCTGTTCCTGGGCTAGTTTGCCTTGGAGTGATCCCTCTTTTTCTTTATAAAGCTTATCCTCCTGAGGTAAAGGAAACCCCAAATGCCCGCTCTTTTGCTGAGGAAAAACTTAAGGAAATGGGAAAAATTCGGGTCCATGAATGGATTATGATCCTTTCTTTCCTCTTCTTAGTGACCCTTTGGATTCTAGGGCCATTTATTTCAATGGCAGCAGTCATTGCAGCTCTCATAGGTCTTGTTATTCTTCTTTTGACCTCTGTTTTAACTTGGGATGATGTGGTTAAAGAGAAAGGGGCTTGGGATACCTTGATGTGGTTTGCCACCCTCATTATGATGGCCACTTATCTTAATAAGCTAGGGCTCACAACATGGTTTAGTGGATTTATTCAAGGACATGTTCAAGGGTTCCCTTGGTTTGTAGCCTTTATCATCCTAACCCTTGTCTATTTCTACAGCCATTATTTCTTTGCAAGTATCGTTGCTCATATCGGTTCGATGTACTCAGCCTTTTTAGTCTTGATGGTTGCTTTAGGGGCTCCTCCAATGATTTCTGCACTCACCCTTGGCTTTTTCAGTAATTTGATGGGGGGGATTACGCATTATGGGTGTGGCCCCGCACCGATCTTTTTTGGTTCAGGGTATGTAAAAATTACGAGCTGGTGGAAGTTTGGCCTCTACGCGAGTTTGATTAACATCCTCATCTACTTCACCGTTGGAAGTGGGTGGTGGAGACTTCTTGGTCATTTATGAGCAAATTGGATCCCCTATTTGAAGCTTTTAAAAAAGGGGAATGGACGCTCAACCAGCAAACAAAAGAGGGGAATACTCTCCTTCACCTGGCGGTGATTGAAGATCGCCCTCAAATTATTGAAGACCTCTTAAGTAAAGGGGCTCGCCCTCTCCCTGATCAGTGGGGGCTGACCCCCCCTTTTCTCTCACACCTTTTAAATCGATCCAACGCTCTTGTTAAAAAAGAAGAGAGGACTCTACTTATCTACCGCAATCGAGATGAAAAGGTCTATCCAATCTCTATTTCTGAGTTTGAAGAGCGGCTAAAAATCACCTACTACGACTCTTTAATATTTGATTCGGTTGATACGATCTATAAAGTGGCAAAAAAATGTGCCCGGAAGCTCAAGAAAAAAAAGTATCAGCAGATGAATCACTGGACCCTTTGTCTTCATGGGAAGACGATGGAAAAACCACGTGAAAATCTCTATTATATCCGCTGGATCAATCGCTACCTTGGATACGGAGTGTACGCAGTAGCAGATATCCCTGCCAATACGTATATCGGGGAGTATACAGGGATTGTTAAGAGGAGAAACAATCGAAGGAATCGGTTTAACGACTACATCTTTAGCTACGATCTATGTGGAAAAGCAACTCGGTGGTGCATCGATGCAAAATTCATTGGAAATTTTACCCGCTTTCTCAACCATAGTGACCATCCCAACCTGACCTCCCGATGGGTGATTAGGGAAGGGATCGCCCACATTATCTTTTATTCAAATAGATTTATCCCAAAAGGGACGCAGCTGACCTACTGCTATGGGCCTTGGTACTGGAGAAGTCGCTCAGCTCCATCTCCTCTATGATGTTTAAAGCCTTCGGCTCTGCGGGCTGATCCCCACGGGATCCCCCCTTTGCTAAAGCTTAGATCGAGCCCCTGGTTCCTTGCGGGACTATTGTTTCCACATGGTTTTTTTATGCTCGTTATTTGAGAAACGGTGACGGACAACAACATCATTTTCATCAAAAGTGACAATAAGTTTGTAGTTTTTGCACTTAAAATTTCCCGCAACCAAGTTTACGTAAGGGACAAAATTTAAGGCGCCTGGACGGTGAGTGCTGAGTTCATAAACCCACTGTTCTTTTCCTGAATTGTCCTCAAATAGGCTATACCTTGTCCCAAAGCGCTCAATGATTTCTTCCTTAGTTGTTTTTCCGTCTTGGACAAAGTCTCCAATAGATTCTTGGGTAAGTTCGGCAAGCTGTTCCGTTCCTGTTTTGGTTGTGCAACCAGTCACTAAGGCAATTATAATAAGGATAGTCCCTAATTTAAACGGATTCATATTGTCTTCCTTTTTTCTTTGGCCTTCTTTTGTTGATGTCGTAAGGAGAAGGGATGGGCTACGGCTAAAGCCTCCGGTCCCGGGTTCTCATCCCATTCTTATTCTGTTAATGTCGGAAGAGGAGGGATTCGAACCCCCGGTCCCTTGCAGGACTTCTGTTTTCAAGACAGACGCATTCGGCCACTCTGCCACTCTTCCTCTTTAATCTTTTTAAGATTGGGAGTGTAACTTTTTCTCCCTCTTTATTTCAAGAATTTTGATAAGGACCTACAGATCCTTATCTCCTTCCAGCCAGTCGAGGTGGGTGAGGGTGCGCACTTCAAGTTGAGACTCAGCGATCAAGACTTGCTTCCCACTGACCTCGATGAGATAGAGCATCGACTTAGGGCTTAAAGGGCGCTTTTCTAGAATTTTAACCGAGCGGAGGGAGTTAAAGCTTCGGAGCCTTCCATTTGAGATTTTTTTGATCATCCAGACGGTTAAGATCACCAAGACGAGGAGGCCAACAAGGACAACGATTGTTTTGATAAAGGCTGTTTCATAAGACTCGGTTGTTTTATGAAAGGTTGGTTCATCATTTCTTTCTAAAGGGGAGGGATGGGTTTCTGAGGCTTCGTGTTCTACATGAGGTTTTTCTTCTTTAGGGGGAGTTTCAGTCGCAAGAAGGGGGAGAAAAGCTAGGATCAAAAAAAGTCTTAAAGTTCGCATAATCGGTATAAACCTATGTTTTTTATTTTTATTCTGGGGAGAATCATCTTTTTTGTCTATACTTGGAGCGATATGAGTATTGGAACGATTGCATTAGATATTGATGGGACGATCACTGACCAGAGTCATTTGATTCCTGATGAGGTGGCCTCTTTTTTTGAAGAGCTTTTTCATGAAGGGTGGCATTTTATTTTTGTGACGGGGCGCCCCCTTTCTTACACCTTACGCACCTTGCCAAAGCTTTGTTTTCCCTATTCATTAGGGGTGCAAAATGGTTCGGTTCTTTTGGAGATGCCTGAAAAAAAAGAGGTAGGGAGGGCTTATCTCTCTATGGATTTGATTAAGGAAATGGATCGCCTTCATAAGGGGTTCGAAGGGGATTTTTTAGTTTATTCAGGGTATGAAACAGGGGATTTTTGTTATTTTCGCCCCTCCCATTTTTCAGAGGAGATGCTCTCCTATTTAAAGAAAGTTGAAAAGGTTTCTGATGCCCCTTGGGTCCCACTCTCATCGTTTGATGAGATGAACCAGTCAGAATTTCCACTGATTAAATGTGTAGGGAAGAAAAAAGAGATGGAGACATTTAATCAAAAGCTAAAACACTTCGGGGAGGTTAAAACCACTTTGATTAAAGACCCCCTTTCAGAGACCCTATACCTTCTTCTTATCACCCACAAGGAGGCAGATAAGGGGATTGCTGTTAAAAAACTGATGAAGAAAAAACCTCTCATCACAGGGGGAAATGATAACAATGACATTCCCCTTTTGCAAGAGGGGTGCGAGCGGATTGCAATAGAGGGATCCCCTAAAGAGCTCCTCTCTCTTGCAACGATTGTTGCCCCTCCAAGTGAAAAGATGGGGATTATCGATGCCCTAAAAGAGGCTTTAAGGAGGCTAAAATGACAAAAAAAATCCTTGTAGAACTTGCCCTTGCTGCTGGAAGGCGGCATCAGAGTCCTCAAACAGGGCTCATCCATTATTGCAACGAGGATGAGGCCTCTCGTGATACCATCCCCTTTTACCAAAACTTTTGTTTTTGCTTAGCTCTTCTCCGCTCTCTTATTGGTGAGCATATTCAAGAGGCAAAAGAGCGTTTAATGCACCTCCTTTCTTTTCAAAATAGTGAGGGGCATTTCCCCATCTATCTCCATGAATATCCAAGTGCATCTCCTTATAGCCGCGCTTCATACCCCTTAAAGTTAATCGAAAAACATTTTGCTCATGTTCTTGGAGAGGATATTCGTGCAAAGTTAAAAACAGTTGCGCCGCTGCCTCACCCTCCAAATGAGGTTTTATCGCCAAAAAGTGCTGCCGATATTGCCTATCACCTAGAAGATCTCTCTTCACTCGCTCCCTATTATGACCAAGAGCTACACCTTTATGTGGGACCTCTTAATGGGGTGGGTCAGAGAGGAGGGGAAGTAGAACTCACCCTTTTTGAACTTTTCATGGCAAATGCAACTCAAACGTTTTCCCCTCGCCTTTTAGCCCCCCATCCTGTCCATATGGAAGGAGCCCTTATCTTTCCAAGCTCGGAGATCAAATCATTTCCTAAAAAGGAATTTCAAGGAGTTTCTGAAGGGGAAGGGTTTCACCTTTTTCGGAAGGTTTGGAAAGAAGGAGATTTGATTCATACCCTCGTATGCCAAAATAGAAAGATAAGGATCGAGGAAAACACTTTTGTTTACCCAGAAGAGATTCCAGATGAGAAAAAGAGGAGCGAGCTCTCCTTTTACGTAAATGCTCACCCTTCAAATGAAATCATGATTAACGGAGAAAAGGGGACTGTTTTCCGGTTCGGTGATCGGGTTCAAATTGGAAAGACCCACACTCTGATCTTTGAAAAGATGGAGGGAGAAGGGGACGTGATGGGGCACATTAGCAAGGGAAACAGACCTTCTCAGATCGATCCTGATATCTACACTGCTCACGATTGGAAGATCTCTCTTCGAACCCTTCGAAGGTCTCCCAAGTTTAGGCTAAAGCTATCTCTTCACTCGGAGTAAGAGCTGGGCTATCTACAGCCACTCCCATGGCATGCATCCCATTGTCGACATAAAGGGTGACCCCTGTGATGGCAGAGGCCTCATCAGAGAGGAGAAAGGCTGCTGCATTTCCAATTTCTTCAGCTTTTAGATCTTTTTGCAAAGGAGCGTTGTGGTGAGCATATTCGATCATCGCCCCGATAAAACCAATGGCGCGCGCAGCGCGAGAGCCTAGAGCCCCTGCAGAAATCGAGTTAATCCGTATCCCCCACTTCCTTCCTGCTTCCCAGGCAAGGGTGCGGGTGTCACTTTCAAGGGCCGCTTTTGCAGAGCTCATCCCTCCGCCATAACCAGGAACTGCCCGCTCTGAAGCAAGGTAAGTTAAGTTAATCGCTGCCCCTTTCTCATTTAAGATGGGGCCAAAATATTTGACCATGCTAACAAAAGAATACGCAGAAGAGCTAATTGCTGCTAAATACCCCTGCCGCGTTGTTTCAAGAAGGGGCTTTTTGACCTCAGGGCCGTTTGCTAAAGAGTGGACAATGATATCGATTTTTCCGAAATCTTTTTCAATCTGAGCTGCCACTTCAGAAACGGTATACCCCTCGTATTGCTTGTACCGCTTATTTTCCTTGATCTCTTCTGGAACTTCGTCTGCCGTATCAAAGCTGGCATCAATGGGATAAAGTTTGAGGTAGTCCATCATGGAACCATCAGAGAGTTTTCGCGATTCATCGAACTTTCCACTTTCCCATGAAGTGGTAAAAATTTTGACAATCGGGGCCCACGTTCCGATGAGAATTTCGCATCCAGCTTCGGCCAATGCCTTTGCAATTGCCCATCCGTAACCTTGATCATCACCAATTCCAGCGATAAACGCTTTCTTACCTTTCAAATGCATTCTTTACCTCGCAAGTTATGAGGGAGAGGGTAACAGATAAATTCTATCTTGACAAGTAGATTAAGATCGACGGCTCCACCCTTCAGCAGTCAAAATCCGGCCAACAGGAATAAGAATTTTAATCCGTTTAACAGGAAGAGGCTTAAGAGGTCTAGGCTCTACTTTTTCTGCTACCTTTTTAGGAGAAGCAACCTTTTTTTTCGGTGCAGCTTTTTTTTGAACCGCTACCTTCTTTCGGGCAGGAGCTTTTTTCTTCGGCGCTGCTTTCTTCTTTGCGACCACCTTCTTTTTAGGGGCAGCTTTCTTTTGAGTTGCCACCTTCTTCCGGGCAGGAGATTTTTTCTTTTGAGAAGGAGTTGTTTTTTTTCTCTTAAAAATCTTTTTAATTACCATAACAATATAAATTCTCTTTTAATGCGACAATAATAAGCTCTTCTCGCATTAATTACAAGGGTGTAATTATTCAATTAAAGCCTTGCTTCTTACCTCGCTTTTAGATATCATCTGAAGGATGAAATACGTAAAAGTGGAACCTTTTGAAAAGCATATAGAAGAGGCCCTTCCGGACCACCCTTCCCCCCTTTATTTTATCTTGATCGATGATCCTTTTGAGCGCTATTATCTAGCAAAGCGTGTTGCAAAAAAATTAAACCTTCCCCTTAAAGACTCTTTTGAAAATTCTCTTTTTTCAGAAAAAGGGGTGGTCATCTGTGATGAAGTCGAAGAAGAAGACCTTCCATTAAATCCCGATCTTATTGCAATCGTGACAGGGAAAAAGGCTCCCCCTTTTTTTAAAAAAAGGGAAAAGGAAGGGGTGACCCTCGATCTTACTGGAGAAAAGCCCTGGGATCGAAAAGGGCGCCTCCAGAGGTGGCTTCAGCAGCATGCGCGGGAAGAGGGGAAAAACCTTTCGATTGATGGAGCGGCCTATCTTGCTGAGTTTTCTCATGCAGATTTTGCTCGTCTTTATCAAGAGCTTGAAAAAACAATCATTTATGCTGGAGATGAAAAAACCATCACCCTCAAAATGATCCAAACGATCTGCAAGCTCGATCATGAGCAAAATGGATGGCAACTTTCAGAGGCAGTCGTTTGGGGAGGGAAAGCCCATCTTGGTGAAACCGATCTCTATACCCTTATTGGACAGCTCCGCTACCAACTGCAGCTTGGACTTCAAATCGCAAGTGGGAAAGAGCCTTCTAAATCTTCCCCTAAAAAAATTGATAAAGTCCGAAAGGCGGACCTTCAAGCAACCTATTATGTAGAGGGGCTTAAAGAACTCTTTAACTTAGAAATGAAAATGCGCTCGAATATCTCAAATCAAAAGCTCCTTTTTGATCATTTTCGAGCAAAACTTGCAGCGAGGCGACATGCTCTATCTTCTCCCTAACCTTCTAGAAGACTCTCTTCCACACGAGCCCTACCTTCCCACCAGCATCGGGGAAATCGTGAAAAACCTTGATGGGATCATTGCCGAAAGTGAGAAAAGCGCTCGTCGCTACCTTAAGCGGTTCACCGAAGATTTTCGGGATATTCCTATCCTCCTCTTGAACGAGCATACCACAACCATTGATCCCCTCATAGCCCCCTTACAAAAAGGGGAGAGCTGGGGACTGATCTCAGATGGAGGACTTCCAGTCCTTGCTGATCCAGGGGCGCTCCTTGTTCGTCGCCTCCACTCTCTAAACATTCCAGTCGAAACCTTTCCCGGCCCCTCATCGATCGTCTACGCCCTCCAACTCTCAGGTCTTTCAGCTCAAAATTTCACCTTCCACGGCTATCCCCCAAAAGATGGCAAAGCCCTCAAGGAAAAGCTCCGCACCTTCCCCAAAGGACATACCCAGGTATTTATCGAAGCTCCCTACCGCTCCGATAAGTTTCTTAAAGCTCTTGTCGAGGGGCTTCAGCAAGAGACCGATCTCTCGGTCTCATGGAACCTCACCCTCCCAACCCAAGGGGTTCGAACCGATACGGTTGATAAGTGGCGAAAAACCCTCCCAACCCTAGGGAAGGTTCCCGCCGTCTTTGTCATCCACAGGAAAATTTAGAGGGTAAAAAAAAAGCAGTTGCTTGAAGGCAACTGCTATACCGATCGTGTATCAGAGATACCGGAAAAGTGCTTCCATGATTTTTTGATTATCGCTTATTCTCCTAACTGCTACTATTGCGTCTCTAGGATCGCCTATTTGGCAAAGCTGTGTTCCACTTAATCTGTCATAGGCTGCAAGTCCTGCATCGGATCCCACAGTTGGAAGAAGAAGGGTAGGGGGTTTTGTTGCGTAAATGAATTGCAAGCGGCATGACTCTACCGAGTCTTGGATGTTTAAGCTGCTACCCACCGACCTTTTGGCATTCCTAACCGGGTCATTTTGTTCATCGCTATTGATTTGGCA